>NZ_JBHYIG010000232.1:0-8763 GCF_042740015.1 Streptomyces sp. NPDC059037 | reverse complement strand
CCCAGCCAGCCCGGGGGGGGGGGGGGGGGTTCTCCCCCCGCCCCCGCGCGCCCCCCCGGGGCGCCCCCGCCGGTCCTGGCGCGTGGCCGGGACCGGAAGGACCCGCGCCGCTACCCGAAGGCCTCGGGCAGCGAGAGCTCCAGATAGTCGGGATAGCCGTGCTTCAGGCCAGGGGTGAGCCGCAGCACCTGCGCGGGACCCTCGACAGGGGTCTTCTTGAACCCGGCGAGCCGATAGACCGTATACATCGGCTTGTTCACCTCGGTGGGCAGGAAGTCCGCGGTCAGGGACACCTGTGAGGCATCGGCGGCCTGGGCCAGGTACCGCAGGATCGCGCCCCCGACGTTGCGCCCCATGACGCGGCAGGACATCAGGAACAGCCTGATCCGCCACTCCGACTGCGACCTGCCGACCAGCGTGAGACCGATCGTGCCGTAGGTGCCGAAGCGGTCCTCAAGGCGTGCGACGAGGAGCGTCTGGTCCTCCCTGTCCATCAGGTCGCGCAGTTCCGCCTTGGAGAACGTCAGACCGGTCGTGTTGAGCTGGTGCGTACGCTCGGTCAGCTCGGCCGCGCGCTCCAGGTCCTCCGGCGTGGCCACCGCGACGGTGAGCCGCATCCGCAGCGACCTGAGGAACTCGATCTGCGGCCCCGCGAAGGACTTCTCGTACTCGCCCCGCTGCTCCGCCTGCACATACATCGCGCGGCGCCCGCGCCCATCCGCGGTCACCGGACGGGACAGCTCGGGCCGCGCGAGCAGCCCGGAGACCTCGGCGGCGTCCACGCACCGCACCTGCGGCAGCGCGAACTCGACCTCGGCGCGCTCGAATTCGGAGTCGTCGATGAACATCAGCGTGTCGACGCCGATGTTGAGCCGCTCGGCTATGGACCGCACCAGCTCGGACTTCGGCTGCCAGGAGACGTGCGGCACCAGGAAGTAGTCGCGGATGCCGAGGCGTTCGAGCTCGGTGAGCGCCGCCTTCTCGTCGTTCTTGCTGACGATCGACTGCAGGATGCCGCGCTGGTCCAGGGCGTCGATGACCTCGCGCACGCCGGGCCGCAGCTCCACTCCGGTGCCCTCGGACAGCACGCCGTCCCACACCGTGTCGTCCAGATCCCAGACGACACACTTGACCAGCTCACTGGGCGTGACCGGCTCACTGGACGCGACCGGCTCCCCGGGCGTGACGGGCTCACTCGACATGATCAGCTCCTTGCGTGAACGGATACCGAGGATCGCGGCGGCGTACCCGGAAGCTCTGCAGGCTCTCCTCGGCCAGCAGATGCTGCACCAGCTGAGTGCTGCCCTCGATGACCTGCATGACCCGCGCGTCCCGGACCCAGCGGTCCACCGGACCCCCGTCCACCAGGCCCACCGCGCCGTGCAGTTGGGCGGCCGCAGCCGATGCAGTGCCCGCGGCGCGGGACGCCGCGAGCTTCGCGGTCAGGACCTGCTGGATCAGCCGGCCGTCCTGGACGTCCATGGCCCGCGCCGCCTGCCCGCACAGCAGCCGTGCCGCCTCGGTGTCGACCACGGCGTCACTGATCAGGCCGCGCACGAGCTGCAGATCGATCAGACGGCCGCCGAACTGCCTGCGCCCGCTGGTGTGGCCGAGCATCGCGTCGCAGCACGCCTCGGCGATCCCCAACGAGCCGTACGCGACACAGAGCCGCCCCAACGACAGTGCATTGCCCGCCACTTGGGCCACACCGAAGCCGGGCCTGCCCACCATCCGGTCGGCGGGGACCCGGCAGCCGTCCAGCCGCAGATCGGCCAGCATGGCGCTGCGGAAGCCACTGGTGGGGCGGCTCGGCACCACCGTGACACCCGGGTCGTCCCGCTGGACGAGGAAGGCGACACTGCGCTCGCCGTGCTTGGCGAAGACCAGGAAACAGCCGGCGACCTGCCCGAAGGACAGCCACCGCTTCACCCCGTCCAGCCGCCACCACGTCTGCGCGGGTTCGTCGGCGGACTCCGCGGCCACCGGCTCCTGAGGCACCGCGGTCGTCCCGATCGCCTGGGCGTCGCTGCCCGCACCGTCCTCCGTGAGGCCGAACGCACCGAGCAGCTCACCCGAGGCGAGACGCGGCAGCAGCCGCCGCCGGACGGCCGGGGACCCCCAGCGGCTGAGGCTCGCGCACACCATGCCGTGCACGGTCAACAGGCTCTGCAACGAGGCCGATGTGTGCGCCACGGCCCGGCTCAGCTCGCCGTACTCCTGGTGGCTCATCGGCCGCCCGCCGTACTCGGCGGGCACCATCGCGGCCAGCGCCCCGGAATTGGCGACCGTCTCGATCACCCCGGGCGGCACCGCCCGCGCGGCATCGATCTCGTCGGCCAGCGGCAGGAGCAGCCGCCCCAGCTCCTCCGCGGTCGGCGGTGGCTCGCTCATGCCTGCTTCCCCTGCACGAACCGCACGATGCTGTCCACCGTGTCGAAGTTCTCGATCTCCAGGTCGTCGTCATCGACCTCGACGCCGAACTCCTTCTCCAAGTGACCGACGAGCGACACCGTGGCAAGGGAGTTGAGCACCCCGCCGGTGATGAGCTGCATGCCCTCCAGCTCGGAGGGGTCGTCCACGTACCGCAGCAGGTACTCGAGAACGCGGGATCGGACGGCCTCGTCCTCGTATACGGAAGTCACTGCGACATCACACTCCAACTCACATGATCAAGGAATTCACCGCTCGCCGGGAAGGCCAGGGAGAAGGCCACGGGCAAGGTCGCCGGGAAGGCCACGGGCAAGGTCGCCGGGAAGGCCACGGGGAGGCTCACCGCTTCGCCCGCCACTTCTTCTCGAGCCGGCTGATCTGGTTCTGACTGAGACTCACGAGGGACAGGTCCGAAGGCGTACGACCGGCCGTTTCGGGACCGTCGGCGTGCGCGGCGAGCGCCTTCAGCTGGGCGACCCACCCCGCACCGAGCCGCTCCACGTCCTCGCGCGCGAGGACGTCGCGCGGCCACGACCAGGTGGCCGTCAGCCGCGGCCCCGACGGCCCGTCGGCCGTCACCGCGTTCACCATCAGCGCATGCGTCAGACGCATCCGCGGGTCGAGGCCGCCGGTGGCCAAGGCGCCGTCCACCTGCTGCCAGTCGCCCGCGCCGCCGCGCGCCCCGCCGGCGGGCAGCCGCCCGAAGTAGTTGAACGCCACCTGCGGTTCCGGCAGCGCGGCGAGCACCGGCGCGGTCCGCGGGTTCAGATGACGCAGCAGCCCATGGTCGATACGCAGCTCCGACGCGGCCCGCAGCTGCTCCTTGACCCGCTGCAGGGCCCGCCCGGCGGCCGGTCCGCCGCGCCGGAGCTCGCCCCAGGACACCCGCCCCGGATCGAGCCGCACGGGAGTCACCGCCGTGAACCAGCCCACCGTCCGGGACGTGTCGACCCCGTCGAACAGGCCGTCCTCCCTGCCGTGCCCCTCGACATCGACCAGCAGGGAGTTCCCGCCTTGGCCGCCCGATGAGCCCACGCCACCGCGCGCGTTGCGCCACTGGGCGACCGCGAGAACGAAAGCCGTCAGGAGTACGTCGTCCACGCCGGCGTGCAGCGCGGCGGGCACCCGGCCGACCAACGCCTCCGACAACTCCACCGGCACCGTCACCCGCAGCGAGAGCAACTGCTCCGCCGTATCGACCGGCGAACTCAACTCCCGTTCCCCGATGACCGGTTCGGCTCCCGCCAGAGTCTCGATCCAGTGGGTGAGAGAAGCCCCGCGGTCCGGGTCGACGGCAAGCGCGCCGAGCCGCTCCGCCCAGCCCTTGAAGGACGTCGGCACCGGCGCCAACTCCGGTGTCCGCCCCGCGAGCACGGCCGCCCCCGCTGCGGCGAGATCGGGCAGCAGGATGCGCCAGGACACGCCGTCCACCACGAGGTGGTGAACGGTGAGCAGCAGCCTGCCGGGCTCCCGCGGCCCGTTGTCGAACCACACGGCCTGCATCATGACCCCGTCGTACGGCGCGAGGCGGTCCTGCGCCTGCCGGGCATGGTCGGCCATCAGCCGCTCACGCTCGGCCGCACTCACACCGGCGCAGTCCACACGGGCCAGCATCTCGTCGGCCTGCTTCCCCCCGGCCGGGGGAACCTCCAGGGCGGCCTCGCCCCCGTCACCGTCACGCGTCAGACGGGCCCGCAGCATGTCGTGACGGTCGAGCAGGGCCTGCACGATCTCCACCAGCGGGCCGTGCCCGACACCGGCGGGCACCTGCACCAGCCTCGCCTGGAAGAACGCGTCGAAGGAATGCCCCGGCTCGATCAGCCACCGCATGATGGGCGTCAGCGGCACCCGGCCCACACCGTCGTCCGCCGCCGGCCGGGCGCGGCCGACGTCCAATGGCCTTGCGGTACGGGCCAGTTGCTTCGGGGTCTGGTCCTTGAAGATGTCGCGGGGTGAGATGTCGAGGCCGTGCTCGCGGGCCCGGCTGACCAGGACGATGGAGCTGATGCTGTCGCCACCGAGAGCGAAGAAGCTGTCGTCGACGCCGATGCGGGCGGGGTCGAGACCGAGAACCTCCGCGTAGAGGGCGGTGAGGGCCTTCTCTTCCGGGGTGCCGGGGGCGCGGGTGGTGCTTGTCGCGCCGAGCGTGTAGTCGGGTGCGGGGAGTGCTTTGCGGTCGATCTTCCCGTTGGGGGTGAGGGGGAGCCGGGGGAGGGGGACGACGGCTGCGGGGACCATGTAGTCGGGGAGCCGGTCGGCCAGGAGGTTGCGGATGGATGCCGTATCCACATCATCGGCATCGTCCCCGTCGTGGGGTACGACGTAGCCGACGAGGCGGCGGTCGCCGGGCCGGTCCTCACGGATGACGGCGGCGGCGCCGGCGACTCCCGGGCATGCCGTCAAGGCCGCCTCGATCTCGCCCAGTTCGATACGGAAGCCGCGCAGCTTGACCTGGTCGTCGGCGCGTCCGAGGAAGTGCAGGGTGCCGTCGGTGTTCCAGCGGGCGAGGTCGCCGGTGCGGTACATGCGGGTGCCGGGCGGCCCGTACGGATCGGCGACGAATCGCTGACCGGTCAGCCCCGGCCGTCCCAGGTATCCGCGCGCGACGCCCGCCCCGGCGACGTACAGCTCACCGGGAACACCGGGCGGTACGGGGGAGAGCCCCGCGTCCAGTACATACGTGCGTACGTTCGCGATGGGCCGGCCGATGGGCGGCAGGATCGCCCCCGTCAAGGGCTCGCTCATCGTGGCGCAGACCGTCGTCTCCGACGGCCCGTACGCGTTGATCATCTGCCGTCCTGCGGACCAGCGTTCGACCGCGTCCGGCCCGCAGGCCTCGCCCGCCACCACCAGCGTCATCGACTGCGGCACATCCGCCACGTCGAGCACGTTCAGGGCGGACGGCGGCAGCGTGCAGTGCGTCACTCCCGCGTCCCGCGCCACACGGCCGAGGGCCTCACCGGGCAGAAGGCGCTCGGCACCTGCCAGGACGAGGGCGCCGCCCGAGAGGAGGGCGGTGAAGATCTCGGAGGCGGCGGCGTCGAAGCTGGGCGACGCGAACTGCAGCACGCGGCTTTGCGTGTCGATCTGCCACTGCTCGCTCTGTGCGAGGGCGAGGTTGACCAGCCCGGCGTGGTGGGCGACGACTCCCTTGGGTACGCCGGTCGACCCCGAGGTGTAGATGACGTATGCCGGGCTCTCGGGGTGGGCTGCGGTGGCCGGATCGGTGCTGTCGGCCGCGTCGAGTCGGGCCTGGAGGGCCGGGTCGTCGAGGCGGAGGAGGGGGGTGCCGTCGGCCCAGAGGCCGCCGGTGGCGGTGGCGGTGGCGGTGGCGGTTTCGGTGTCGCTGTCGGTATCGGTATCGGTGAGGACGAGGGTGGGGCTCGCGTCCCGCACCATGAAGCGGATGCGGTCGACGGGATACCCGGTGTCGATCGGCAGGTAGGCGGCGCCCGCCTTGAGCACGGCCAGCACGGCGACGATGAGCCGGGGCGATCGGGGCAGTCCGAGGGCGACGACGTGCTCCGGGCCTACGCCGCGCTCGATCAGGATCCGGGCCAACTGGTTGGCGCGGGTGTTGAGTTCGGCGTACGAGGTGCGGGCGGCGCCGTCGGTGATCAGCGCGGTCGCGTCGGGCGTGGCGTGGGCCTGTGCCTGGAACAGTTCCGTGACCGTGCCGGAAGGCACGGGCGCGGCGGTGTCGTTCCATCGGTCGATGAGCTGGTGCCGTTCGCCGTCGGACAGGACGCCGACGGCGGCGACGCGACCGCCGGGGTTGTCCGCGACCGCGCGCAGCACGCGGAGCAGCCGCTCCACCAGCGCGGTCGCCGTGCCCGGCTCGAACAGGTCGGTGCGGTACGTGAGCACACCGGCGATGCCGTCCGGGGCCCCGTCGTCGCTGTGCCGCTCGGCGAGGTTGACCGTGAGGTCCATCCGGGCGGCCTGAACGTCGGCGAACTCCCGAACGGCGTCCACCGCTGGGAAGTTCACGCTGGTCGGAGGGGTGTTGTTGAACGCCAGCGTGACCTGGAAGAGGGGGTGGTGGGCGAGGGAGCGTGTGGGGTTGACGGCCTCGACGAGGCTCTCGAAGGGGATGTCCTGGTGGGCGTAGGCGTTGAGGTTCGTCTCGCGTACGCGGTCGAGGAGTTCGGCGAAGGTGGGGTCGCCGGACAGGTCGGTGCGCAGGACGAGGGTGTTGACGAAGAAGCCGACCAGGTCATCGAGTTGGTCCTCGCCGCGTCCGGCGATGGGGGTGCCGACGGGGATGTCGGTGCCCGCGCCGAGTCGGTGCAGCAGGACGCCGAGGGCGGCTTGGAGCACCATGAAGACGGTGGTCTGGGTCGAGCGGGCCAGTGCGGTCAGGGCCTGGTGCAGGTCCGCATCGATGTGTACGGGGACGGACGCGCCCTCGTATCCGGCCTGCTCGGGGTAGGGGTGGTCGGTGGGCAGTTCGAGGCGTTCGGGGAGGTCGGCCAGAGCCTTCTTCCAATAGCCCAGCTGGGCGGCAAGAAGGCTGTCCGGGTCGCCCTCGTCGCCGAGGAGTTGGTGCTGCCAGAGGGTGTAGTCGGCGTACTGGACCGGGAGGGGGGTCCAGGCCGGGGTGTTGCCGTCACGGCGGGCGGCGTAGGCGGTGCTGAGGTCGCGGGCCAGGGGGCCCATGGACCAGCCGTCACCGGCGATGTGATGGATGGTCAGGACGAGTACGTGCTCGTCCGCAGCGTCGCCCAGGGTGAACAGGCGGGCCTGCACCGGCAGTTCGGTCGCCAGGTCGAAGGGATGGCGTATCGCCCGGTGCACGGCGGAGGTCAGCTCCTCCTCGGCCGCGACCGCCTCGACGGTCAGGTCGGGGCGGGCCTCACCGGCCGGGATGACCTGCTGGTGCGGCTGGCCGTCGACGTCGGGGAAGACGGTGCGCAGGGCCTCGTGGCGTTCGACGACGTCGGAGAGTGCGGCGCGGAGGGCGTCCGCGTCCAGGGGTCCGGAGAGGCGGAGCACGACGGGGACGTTGTACGTCGCGCTGGGGCCCTCCAGTCGGTAGAGGAACCAGAGGCGGCGCTGGGCGAAGGACAGCGGCATCGGCTGCGGGCGGGCGGTGGCCGGGAGCAGCGCGGGGCGGACTGCCGGTCCGGACGCAGCGTCCAGCGCACTGGCCACCGCCGCGACGGTGGGAGCCGAGAACAGGTCCCGGATGGCCAGGTCCGCGCCCAGCACGGCGCGTATCCGGGAGATCAGGCGCATCGCGAGCAGCGAATGCCCGCCCAGGTCGAAGAACCCGTCGTCCACGCCCACTTGATCGATGCCGAGAACCTCGGCGAAGAGCCCGGCCAGGATCTCCTCGCGTGCATCGCGCGGGGCACGGGAGGGTCCGTTGCCGCCGGTGTAGTCGGGTGCGGGCAGCGCCTTGCGGTCCAGCTTCCCGTTGGGCATCAACGGCAACGCGTCCACGGCCACGACGGCCGCGGGCACCATGTACTCCGGCAGCCGCTCGGCCAACCGGAGGCGGATCTGAGTCGGCTCTTCTCCTTCTACTTCGCTTTCGGGTACGACGTAGCCGATGAGGCGGCGGTCGCCGGGCCGGTCTTCGCGGATGACGGCGACAGCGCTGGCGACTCCCGGGCATGCCGTCAACGCGGCTTCGATCTCACCGAGTTCGATACGGAAGCCGCGCAGCTTCACCTGGTCGTCGGCACGACCCAGGAAGTGCAGGGTGCCGTCGGCGTTCCAGCGGGCAAGGTCACCGGTGCGATACATACGGGTACCGGGCAGGCCGTACGGATCGGCGACGAACCGCTCAGCGGTCAGCCCCGGCCGGTTCAGATAGCCGCGAGCGAGTCCCGCACCGGCCACATACAGCTCGCCGGGGACACGGGGAGGTACCGGGGCGAGCCCCGCGTCCAGGACGTACGCCCGAACATTCCCCAACGGCCTGCCGATCGGCGGGACCACCGCACCCGACAGGGGTCCGCTCATCGTCGCGCACACCGTCGACTCCGTCGGCCCGTACGCATTGACCATCAGACGGCCCTGCGACCAGCGCCCGGCAACATCCGGACCGCAGGCCTCACCACCCACGACCACCGTCATCGACGCCGGAACATCCGCCACATCCAGCACACCCAGCGCGGACGGCGGCACCATGCAATACGTCACGCCCGCATCACGCAGCACACGCGCCAGCGCATCCCCCGGAGCCAGTTCCTCAGCCCCGGCCACCACCAACGCGGCGCCCGACAGCAACGCCAGACTCCAGTCCCACGTCGCCGCATCAAAACTCGGCGACGCAAACTGCAACACCCCCACCCCCGCCCCCACCCCCACACCCGCCCCCCCGCA
>NZ_JBHYIG010000231.1:0-16105 GCF_042740015.1 Streptomyces sp. NPDC059037 | reverse complement strand
GATGTCGGTCAAGACAACTTCTCTGGGCGTAGTGCATCAGATCGTTGTACGTCCTGCCTATGCTCGGTGGCTCCACAGGACCTCGCTGTTCTCGATTCCGCCGAAGGGGTCCGGCTCGCCTCGCAGAACGCTGACTTTTCTGCACAGCACGAGGCCCGTTCCCGTGGTGGTCTACCGGGTGCCGAGCTGCACGGCGGCCACGCCTTCGAAGTGCAGGTCGAGGCAGGTCGTCTCGTCGCTGTCGGGGGTTGCGCGGAGCAGCAGTTGGGAGTGGCCCGCCCCATAGCGCCACATACGAAACACGCGGGGCGACCGGTATCGGGCTGCGGTGTCATCGGGTGATGGGGTGCTCAATTGTTCGCCGGGGCGTGACCCGGGAGCCCGGCCCCGCTCTGTATGACTGTGCGGGCGGTCCGCAGTTCGGTGACGGATTGCTTTACCTCCGTGTCGACCAAGTCGTGGTTGAGGGCGAAGGCCGCTGCCGCGCCCATGCCCGCTGCTGAGATCACCAGTGCGCGCGAGTCGCCGACGTTGCCGACCGCCCAGATGCCCGGGACGCTGGTGCGGCCCGCGTTGTCCGTCTTCACGGAGCCGGACTGGTTTCGGGCGCAGCCGAGGCCGTTCAGGACGCCGTCGTTCGGGATCATCCGGGGGAAGACGAAAGCGACCTCGCACGGCACCACCGTGCCGTTCGCGAGCTCCACGCCGTGCAGTCGGTCGTCAGTCGTCAGCGTCTGCACGATCGCGCCGGCAGCGGCGATCCGTACCCCGCGGGCCTCCAGGCGTTCGCGGTCGTCGGCCGGGAGTGGACCACTTCCCGGGACGTAGACGATGTCTTCGGACCACTGCCGTACGAGCAGCGCCTGGTTGACGGAGTTCGGGTGGGTGCCCAGCACCGCGAAGGGGCGGTCCCGGACCTCGTATCCATGGCAGTACGGGCAGTGGAGTACGTCGCGTCCCCATCGCTCCCGTACGCCGGGGATCTCCGGCAGTTCGTCCCGCAGCCCGGTCGCGAGCACCACGTGCCGGGCGTGCAGCACCGGGCCGCCGGACAGGTGTACGGAGAAGCCGGGGCGACCGGGCTCCACTGTGTCGACCCGTCCCTCGATCAAGTGGGCCCCGTATCTGGACACTTCCGCGCGCCCGACATCCAGCAGCGCCGCCGGTGGCATGCCGTCGCGGGAGAGGAAGCCCTGCATGTGTGCTGCGGGGGCGTTGCGTGGTGCGCCGGCGTCTACCACTGCCACCTTGCGGCGTGCGCGGCCCAGTACGAGAGCGGCGCTGAGGCCGCTGGCGCCGCCCCCGATGACGACGGCGTCGTACACGTTCGCGTTCGCGTTCGCGTTCGCGTTCACGTTCTGCGGATTCGTCCTTTTGTTCTTCTGCTCTTCGCTCATGGCGATCACCTCCGGGGCACAGGCTGCGCCGCCCGTGCCCCTACCGGCCATTTCTGTTGCCGATTCCGGGACAGGCTGTTCCGCTTCAGCGGCGAGACGTTCGGAAGTGGATGCGCTCGCCTTGTTTGCCGAAGAGGCTGAGCACCTCGACGCCGCCCTGGCCCGCGGCGCCGAACCAGTGCGGGATGTTGCAGTCGAACTCGGCCGCCTCGCCGGCTCCGATGACGAAGTCGCCGTCGCCCAGTTTCACGCGCAGCCGGCCGCGGAGCACGTAGAGCCACTCGTGGCCCGCGTGGGTGCGCAGATGGGGGTCGGTGTCGTGTGCCGGGATCGTCAACTTGTAGGCGCGTGGCTCCGCTTGCTGTCGTGACAGCGGGATCAGTACGCGGCCGTCTTTCCTGGTGGGCTGTTGCGGCACACGCGGATCGAGGATCCGTGGTGCGGCGACGATCTCGTCCAGGGGGATGCCGAGGGCCGCGGTGATCGGCAGGAGGAGTTCGAGGCTCGGCTTGCGCTGAGCGGACTCAAGGCGGGACAGCGTGCTGGTCGAGATGCCCGTGACGCGGGCGAGCTCGGCCAGGCTGATGTCCTTCTTCTCGCGGGCGCGTCGCAGGCGGGGGGCGATCTGCTCGATCACGGCGTCGACGCTCGGTTGCTCGTCCATGGTCGGCAGGGAAACAGCACGTCCCGGAAACGGCAACAGTTTTTGTCGGAGCCTCGTGCGTCTCCCGATCCTTTGGGCCCAGGTGATCCGGATGGTCACCACGACTACGGACTCGATGAGGAGGGTGGGCACCAATGGTCAGTACCGAACCGATGACGGCCCGGAGCGCTGGCTCCGGGCGGCTGCCCGCGGGCGTGTATTTGATGGGCTTCAGTCTGTTCGCCATGGGAAGCGCGGAGTTCCTGCTCGCGGGTGTACTGCCCGCCGTCGCCGACGACTTGGACGTCTCGCTGTCCTCTGCCGGGATGCTCATCACCGCGTTCGCCGTCGGTGTCGTGGTCGGAGGGCCGCCGTTCGCCGTGCTCAGTCTGCGCTGGCCGCGCCGCACCGCGCTGGTGGCCACCCAGGCCGTCTTCGCGGCCGGTGTCGCCGCCGGGCTGCTCGGCAACTACCAGGTGTTGCTGGTCACGCGAGTGGTGTCGGGCATCGCCTATGCGGGATTCTTCGCCGTCGCGTCGGTGACCGCGATCGGCCTGGTGACGCCGGACCGCAATGCCCGCGCTTCCGGTGTCGTGGTCAGCGGACTCAGCCTGGCGATGGTCGCCGGCGGTCCCGCGGGCACGCTGCTGAGCCACTTCACCGACTGGCGCGGTGGCTTCTGGGCCGTCGTCGCCCTGACCGTCGCCGGGATGGCCGGCTGTCTGCTCGGGCTGCCCGCCACCACCGGATCGGACCGCCCCTCGGCGGCCGTCGCGCCGCGTGTGTCCGCCGAGTTGGCCACGATGCGCAGGCCCGCGCTCTGGAGCATGTACGCGATCACTGTCCTGACCACCGCGGCGTACATGATCTCGTTCAACTACCTGGCGGCCATGCTCACGGACATCACCGCACTTCCCGAGGTCCGGGTCCCGGCGGTCCTCGCGCTGTTCGGAATCGGCTCCTTCGTGGGTCTGTCCATCGGCGGGCGGGTCTCCGACCGGCGCCCCCACCTCGCGCTGCTCACCGGCGCGACGGCGATCGTGCTCCTGTCGGTCGTGCTGGTCACGGCGGTCGAGGAGGTCTGGGCCGTGGTGCCGACCGTGTTCCTGCTCGGTGTCGCCGCGTTCGTGCTGAACCCCGCGATCTACGGGCGCGTCTTCGCGATCGCGGCCGATGCCCCGACCCTCGCCGGCGCCACGACCGTGTCGGCGTTCCAGCTGGGCATCAGCATCACCCCCGTACTGGCGGCAGCCGCATTCACACAGGGCGCCTCGCTCACCTCGGTCGGCTGGATCGGAGCCGCCCTCGCCGTGGCCGCCGTTCCGCTCGTCCTCCTCGACCGGGCGCGCGGGGCCGGCTGAGGCTGTGGGACTGTGGCGAGGGCCGCCGTCCCGGGTGGGGTGGCGGCCCTCGTCGTGCAGCGTTGCCGAAGGTTCGACAGGTCGGTGCCGGAGTACCACGGCGGGGCGTCCCAGCTGCTCAGTTACTGGTTCACCGAACGCGTACGTCGGGCGTACGCGCGGGCCGCTCGGGCGCGGTCGCCGCAGCGGGTCGAGCACCAGTGGCGGCGGCCGTGTCGCAGCAGGTAGCGGTTGCAGGGGGCGGAGCCGCAGGCGGTGAGGCGGTCGGCGTCGGGGCCGGTGAGCAGGTCGGCGGCGTCGGCGGCGAGGGTCGCCAGGGCGCGCTCGACGATCTGCGTGACGGGATGGGAGGCGGCCCGGTACAGGCCGCCTTCAGGGGTCCAGTGGAGCAGGGTCGCCGCGGGTGCCCTGGTCAGGGCCTCGTTGACGGCGGTGAGCGCGCTCGCCGGGGGCGGGCATCCCTCGACCCGGGCGGCGAGCAGCGAGCGGATCTGCTCGCGCAGGGTGCGCAGTTGGGCCGTACACATCTCCTGGAGTCCGGCGTCGGCCGGGGCGAGGTCGTGCGCGAAGAGCCACTGGTTGGCGGCGGCGGGGGTGCCGAGGAGGTCGGTGAACTGGCCGCCGGGCAGGGCGACGGCGCTGTTGGCGAAGTCGAGGGCGGGGTACTGGTCCGCGCCGGGGGCGGGCGGCGGCGTGGGCATCGACGTCGGCCGAGCATCTGCCGGCACCTGCCGCTCGGCGTCTCCCGGCGCCGGCTCCCCGGCGATCTCCGTCTCCTTGAGCTTCACGTGTCTCATGGTACGTCTTGCCCTCATCCGTGAGAGACGACTACCGTTCCTCACGGATAACTCAACCACCATCCGTGAGGTGTGTTTCTGCATGGCTGCTTCCACGGCTGCTTCCGGCACGGCCGGCGACCAGCTCCCCGTACGCGTCTTCGGCGGCCCCACCGCTCTCTTCGAGTACGGCGGGCTGAGGTTTCTCACCGACCCCACCTTCGACGCCCCCGGCGACTACTTCCCGGTGCCGGGCGGCCCCGGCCTGACCAAGACCGCGCCCGCCGCCTGCTCCCCCGCCGACCTCGGCGACGTCGACGTGGTCCTGCTCTCGCACGACGAACACCCCGACAACCTCGACGACTCCGGCCGCGCCCTGCTCGCCGACGTGCCGCTCACCCTCACCACCCCGGGCGGCGGGCGGCGCCTGGGGGACAGCGCCAAGGGTCTCGCCGACTGGGAGTCCATAGAGCTCGAACGGCCCGGCGGCGGACGGGTGACCGTGACGGGCGTGCCCGCCGTCCACGGTCCCGGGCCGCGCGCGCAGGTCGAGGCGGTGACCGGCGAGGTCGTCGGATTCGTCCTGACCGGGGAAGGGCTTCCGACGGTCTACGTCAGTGGCGACAATGCCTCGCTCAGTGCGGTGGGGGAGATCGCAGAGCGGTTCGGTCCCGTGGACACCGCCGTGCTGTTCGCCGGAGCTCCCCGCTTCCCGTTTCTGTTCGACGGTGCGCCCATCGTTCTCGACAGCGCCCAGGCCGCCGAGGCCGCCAGGATCCTGGGGGCGCGCAAGGTCGTTCCCGTCCACTTCGACAGCTGGGCCCATTTCACCGAGGGGCGCGACGAGTTGGTCTCCGCCTTCGCCGAAGCGGGGCTCGCCGACCGGCTCGACCTGGTCTGAGGCGACGTATCACGACACCACGGCAGAAGCTCGGCGATCACCACGACGGTGTTCAAGAAGCACTTGGCGCCGTACGGCTAGGAGCTTCTGAGAAACCGGATCGCCGGGCGCCCGTCGGGAGTCCCGGTCACCACCGCCCGCACCCCGTACACCTTCGCGATCAGCTCCTCGGTGAGCACGTCGGCGGGGGTGCCCGCCGCGTAGGCCGTGCCCTCGTGCAGGACCAGCAGACGGTCGCAGAACATCGCCGCCAGGTTGAGGTCGTGCAGGGCGATGACGCTCGTCACGGGGAGGTCGGCCACCAGGGAGAGCAGGTCAAGCTGGTGGTGGATGTCCAGGTGGTTGGTGGGCTCGTCCAGGAGGAGTTCGCGGGGGTTCTGGGCCAACGCGCGGGCTATCTGGACGCGTTGGCGTTCGCCGCCGGAGAGGGTGTGCCAGGACTGGGCGGCGCGGTCGGTGAGGCCGGTGCGGGCGAGGGCATCGGACACCGCCTCGTCGTCCTGCGCCGAGGGCGGGGACCAGGCCCTGCGGTGCGGGATGCGGCCCAGGCGTACGACGTCTCGTACGGTCAAGTCGACCTGGGTCACGGAGTGTTGGTCGACCACGGCCACTCTGCGGGCCACCGTACGGCGGCCGAGTTCCGGCAGCGGGCGGCCGTCCAGGGTGACCACCCCCGAGGCCGGGGAGAGGACACCGGCGAGCAGGCGCAGGAGGGTGGACTTGCCCGAGCCGTTGGGGCCGAGGAGGCCGACCGTCGCGCCCGGCGGCGGGGCGATGCTCACCCCGTCGACGATGAGGCGGCCGCCCGCCCGGCGGCTGACCCGGTCCGCCCGCAGTCCGGCGGTCATATCGCGGCCTTCCGCGTGCGGTAGAGGACCAGGACGAACGCAGGGACGCCGATCAGGGACGTCACGACTCCCACCGGCACCTCCTGCGGGTCAAGGACCGTGCGGGCCAGTGTGTCCACCCACACCAGGAACACCGCGCCCGCGAGCGCCGTGACCGGGAGCAGTCGCGCGTGCCCGGAGCCGACCACCGCGCGGGCCGCGTGCGGCAGGACAAGGCCGACGAAGCCGATGGCGCCCGCGCTGCTGACCAGGACCCCCGTCAGCAGGGCGGTGACGGAGAGCAGGATCAGACGGGTGCGGGCCACGTGGACGCCCAGCGTCGCCGCCGCGTCCTGGCCGAACGCGAAGGCGTCCAGCGTGCGGGCCTGCGCCAGGCAGACGGTGAGCGCCGCCAGGAGGACCGCGGCGCAGATCCATACGTCCGTCCAGCCCACCCCGCTGAGCGAGCCGAGGAGCCAGAACAGCACCCCGCGCGTCGTCTCCGCGTCGGCGGCGGTCAGGATCACGAACGAGGTGAGCGCCGAGAACAGCTGCATGGCCGCGACGCCGGAGAGCACGACGCGGTCGGTGCTCCCGCCCAGCGCATGGCTGAGCAGCAGGACCAGGGCGAAGGAGCACAGGGCGCCGGCGAAGGCGCCCGCCGAGACCGAGACGACTCCCCCGCCGAGACCGAGGACGACGACCGCGACCGCTCCCGTGGACGCCCCGGAGGAGACGCCGAGGACGAAGGGGTCCGCGAGCGGGTTGCGCAGGAGGGACTGGAGGACCGTCCCGCAGACCGCGAGGCCCGCGCCGCACACCGCGGCGAGCAGGGTGCGCGGCATCCGCAGGTTCCAGACGATGCCGTCCCGCAGCGGCGTGAGCCCCGTCTCTCCCCCGCCGAGGTGCGCCACGACCGCCGAGAACACATCCGGTACGGAGATGGCGGCGGGGCCGATCGTGACGGCCACCGCTATGGAGAGCGCGAGCGCGGCGGCGCCCGCCGCCCACAACAGGGCGCCGCGCGCGAGCGTCACTTGGCGAGCCCGAACTCGCGCAGCGCGGCGGCCACTTGCTCCACCCCGTCCACGGTCCGGATCGTGGGGTTCATCGCCTGGCCGCTGAGCAGGACGTACCGCTTCTTCTTCACGGCGGTCAGGTTCTTGGTGACCGGGTTGGACTCCAGGAACTCGATCTTCTTCTTCGCGCTCTCGGCCGTCTGCGCCTTGCGGGTGAGGTCGCCGATGACCAGGACGTCGGGGTCGCGGTCCGCCACCGTCTCCCAGTTGATCTGGGGCCACTCCTCGCGGGTGTCGTCGAAGACGTTCTTGGCGCCGAGCTCGCGCGTGATGATGCCGGGGGCGCCGCAGCAGCCCGCCATGTAGGGGGCCTTGGAGTCGGAGAACCAGTAGAGGAGCGTGGTGTCGGAGGCGTCGATGTCCTGCTTGGCCTTCGCCAGGCGGGACTTCAGGCCGGCGACCAGGCGCTCGCCGCGCTTCTGGACCCCGAACGCCCGCGCAAGGTCGCGCACTTCGCCGTACACCGTGTCCATGGTGAGCGCCTTGACGCGGCTGCCGTCGCCGTCGCCGGTGTTGTCCTTGCCCGCGCAGTCGGTGGGCGAGACGTACGAGGGGACGCCGAGCTCGGTGAACTTGGCGCGGTCGGCGACGCCGCCCTTGCTCACCGTCGCCAGGAAGGAGGCGGTCACGAAGTCCGGCTCCTGGGCAAGGACCTTCTCGAAGGAGGGGTAGCGGTCGGAGAGGCGCTCGACCTTGGCGTTGTCCTTCTCCAGGCCCTTCAGGACCGGGTCGGTCCAGGTGCCGGTGCCTGCCATGCGGTCGGCGAGGCCGAGGGAGAGCAGGATCTCCGTGGAGCCCTGGTCGAGGGAGACCGCCCGCTGCGGCTCCGCCTTGATCTGCGACTTCTTGCCGCAGGAGGTGAGGGTCAGCGGGTAGCCGGCGGCCTTCTTGTCCGTGGTGGAGGGGGTCGGCGAGCCGCCGCAGGAGGTCAGCGTGACGGCCAGGGCCGTGCCGAGGAGGACGGGCATACGTACACGACGGGCTGTGGAGGACACACGATCCCTTGAGTCTCATGGCTCATACGCGGAGCCTGGCCTGCTTGATCACCTCCGCCGCCCGGTGCGCGGACAAAGGTGCCAGCAGGTCTTCGGACTCGGGGATCGGCCGGGCGGGGCGCCTTCCCAGGCGTCCGTGGACGCCCAGTGGCCGTGGCCCCGCCCGTTCCCCCTCACCGCTGCGCGTCAGTTCCGGATTCGCACCGGATTCCCTGGCCCTGGTGTGGGTTTGACTGGCGTGCGCAAATTATCACGCGGGCCGGGGCGAGCCGCGGTAGGTGCCGAAGGACCACTTGTTGCCCTCCGGGTCGGCGATCGCGAACTCCCGGCTGCCGTACGGCTGGTCCTCGATCTCGCGGATGATCTTCACCCCGGCGTCGGTGAGGCGCCCGTAGAGATCGTCGACATGGTCCGTGACGACGTACGCGCCGAAGGTGCCCGGCTTGAGGCACAAGGCCTCGGCCTTCTCGTCGTACGAGCCGAGCATGACCGCCCCGCCCTCGGGCCAGTCGAGCTCGGCGTGGGCCACCCGGTCGCCGTCCTCGTAGACGGCGGTGCGCAGGAAGCCGACCGTGCCGACGAGGAAGTCGATCAGGGCGGGTGCGTCGTGGGCCTGGAGGGTCGGCCAGACGTCGGGGGCGCGTCCCGCGGGGGTGGCTGCGGTCTCGGTCTGCTGCTTCTCGGTGGTGTTCATGGCCCCTACTCTTCGCCCCCGCCATGGCTCCCGGCTTGGATATTCCGGCACTCTTCGGCCAGCCAGCCGCTGGGGCTCGTGCCGGTGTACTGCCGGAAGTCCCGCACCAGGTGGGAGTGGTCGTAAAAGCCGCAGTCCGCGGCGACCCGCGCCAGATCGGGCGCGGCGCCCGCGGCGACGGAGCGCACGACGGTGTTCCGCGCGCGCTGGAAGCGCATCAGGCGGGCGGCCTGCTTGGGGCCGATCCCCGTCTCGGCGCGGAAGAGGGCGGTGAGCCTGCGCTCGCTGAGCGCGACGTGCCGGGAGAGACCGCCGAGCGTGCCCGCGCCCCGGTGCCTGGCCAGCCAGGCCCAGGCCTCGGCGACCTCGGGGCGGACGGATCCGCGGGCGTCGCCGGTGGCGACGCGCTGCCTCAAGTAGGCGGACAGGGCGGCGAATCGCTCCTCCCAGGTGTCCCGCTCGCACAGCAGCTCGCGTACGTCGGCGGCGCGGCGCCCCATCACCTCCGTGCCGGACGTGACGATGTCACCGGCGAGTTCGGCGGCCGGTACGCCGAACAGGGCGCGGGCGGCGAGCGGATGCACGGCGAGCTGGATGCCCGCCTCGTGCTCGGGCTTGACGACGTACGCCGGTGACTGGTGCAGACCGCCGAGGACGATGTCGGAGCTGATCGCGTCGGCGCCGCCCGCCTGCTCGGGGGTGAGGCCGCTGACGACCGGGCCGTCGAACGAGAAGATCAGGGTCAGATACGGGGATGGCAGGCCGCGGTGCAGGCCGGGCCGCTCGCCCGTGGTGCGGTAGCCGACCGCGGACACGACCATGCCGTCGAGCCGCGGGACGGCCCGCACGAACTCGCGGGAGCCGGTCTCCATACGTTCCAGTATGCGATGCACGGAGCCCGGGCGCGGGGCGGAAGCGTTCGATGCTGCTACCCGCGCGGGGCCGGTCCATGCCCCTCACGACCGGTGACATCGATCATGGGAATCCGCTGTCTGACCTCGTACGATGGCCCGCCGCTCCGGACGGGGCGCAGACCGCTCTCAGGGGGCAGAAACATGGCAGTAGGAGCAAAGGGCAAGCTCGCGGTTCTCGGTACGGCGGGCGCGCTCACCGCGGCGGTGCTCGCGGGCATGGCGCTCTGGCCGGGCACGGAGGCGACGGCGGCGGAGTCCGCCACGAAGACCGCGGCCGAGCTGCCGCACTGGCCGAAGCCGGTCGCCGCGAAGCTCGGCAAGGTGATCTCGGAGAACGGCCACAAGGGTGCGTACGCCGTCTTCGACGCGGACAACACGACGTACCGCAACGACCTGGAGGAGTCGCTCCTGCCCTTCCTGGAGATGAAGGGGGTGCTGACCCGCAAGTCGATGGACCCGTCGCTGAAGGTCATCCCCTTCAAGGACACGGCGCAGCACAAGGAGAGCCTGTACAGCTACTACAACCGGCTCTGCGAGGTCGACGACCAGGTCTGCTATCCGTGGGCCGCGCAGATCTTCTCCGGTTTCACGCTGAAGGAGCTCAAGGGGTACGTCGACGAACTCCTCGCCTACGACAAGCCGATCCCGGCCGAGTACTACGAGGACGGCAAGCTGACCAAGACCGAGGTCGAGGCGCCCGAGTTCTTCACCGGTATGCAGGAGCTCTACAAGTCCCTGCGGGCGCACGGCATCGAGGTGTACGTCGTCAGCGCGGCCAGCGAGGACTTGGTGCGGATGGTCCTGTCCGACCCCAAGTACGGCTACAACGTAAAGCCCGAGAACGTCATCGGCGTCGGCCTGCAGCTCAAGGACCGCAAGACCGGTGAAGTCACCAGCTCCCGCAAGGAGATCGCGGAGGGCCGCTTCGACCAGAAGAAGCTCGCGGGACGTGAGCTGACGCCGAACCTGTGGGCGCCGCTGACCTGGTTCCAGGGCAAGCCGGCAGCCATCAACACCTACATCGACGAGTGGAAGAAGCCCGTCCTGGTGGCGGGCGACACCCCGGTGAGCGACGGCCCGATGCTGTTCCACTCCGCGGATGTGGAGCACGGCGGGGTGCGGGTCTGGGTCAACCGCAAGGACAAGTACATGCAGCAGCTGAACGGGATGAAGCGGACCAACGCCGACCGGCAGCGTGAGCTCGGCCAGAAGGTCACCGCCGACAAGCGGTGGCTGACGGTGGTGCCGGACGAGATCCGCTAAGCGCTCCGCGGGAAGTGCGGTACTCGTCCGCGGGTCCGTCGTGGCTGGTCGCGCAGTTCCCCGCGCCCCTTTCGGGGCACTGCCGACCCGCAGCGGACTTCGACAGGACCGCTTAGGCCTCGACCGTCCCCACCACACCCGTGGCCATCGCCTCTCCCAAGGCCGCGTGATCCGCCGCGTTCTGGGCCACGTACCGCAGCGCGAAATCCGCCACGGCGCGGTCGAACGTGTCGGCGCCGCCCAGGTACGCGGCGATCGCGATCCGGTCGCCGGAGCGGGCGTGCGCACGGGCCAGGGCCGTGCCGCACAGGCCCGCGTAGCGGGACAGGTCCGAGGGCTTCATGGACGTCACGTCCGCCGAGCCCTTCATGTCGCGGAGCTGGCGCCAGTAGTAGGCGCGCCCTTGGGGGCCGGTCATCCAGCCCAGGAAGATGTCGCCCGCGGCCTGCAGCAGCCGCTGCCCCGCGACCACCCGGTGACCGGGGTGGCGGTAGGGGCCCTGCGGCAGGTGGTCCTCGAGGACCGATCGCATCGCCTCCTTGATCTGGAGGAAGAGCGGGTCGTCGGCGTCGCGGCCCGCAAGCAGGACGATGAAGCAGCGGGTGCCGACGCTGCCCACCCCGACCACCTTCCGCGCCGCGTCCACGAAGTGGTACCGGTCGAGGAGGAGCCTGCGCTCCTCGGAGAGCGTGGAGCGGTAGTCGCCGAAGATCTTCCGCAGCGCCGCCATGTCGGGCACGCCCACCGGCTCCAGAAGCGGTGGATCGTGGATGATGCGCCGCTCTCCGTCCACCTCCTCGGTCAGCTTGCCGAGCGCCTGGAGGCTGGTGCGCTGCCGCGCGCGGTCGAGGTTCGCCGTCAGGCGCTTGCGGTCGCGGGTGGAGCCGATGAGCGTCAACAGGTCCTGGGCGTCCATCCGTTCGTACCAGACGGCGAGTTCGCCGAGCCCGGCGAGGCGTCGCATCGAGGTCCGGTACGCCGTCACCGCCGCGAGGGCGGCTTCGTGGGCGGCGTGCTCCGCGTGGCCGTTGTCGCGGGCCGCCACGGCGACGCTCGCGGCCAGGCGTTTGACGTCCCATTCGAAGGGGCCGGGGTAGGTCTCGTCGAAGTCGTTGAGGTCGAACAGCAGCGTGCGTTCCGGCGAGGCGAACACACCGAAGTTCAACAGGTGGGCGTCGCCGCAGAGTTGGACCGTCAGGCCGGTGTCCCGCTGGACGGCGAGATCCCCCGTCATGACGGCGGCCGCGCCGCGCAGAAAGGCGAAGGGGGACGCGGACATCCTGCCGTAGCGGATGGGGAGGAGTTCCTGGACGCGGTCCTTGCCCTGGCGTTCCAGGACGGCCACCGGGTCGGGGCGGTCGGCCGAGGGTATCCATGCGCCGTGCGAGGAGCGGGACGCCCGTTTGCGGGCCGCCTTGCCAAGCCGCGCGCGTTCGGCCGGGGTGGTCATGACCCTCTCCCCTCTCCGATGGTGGTTCCCGGCAACAGCCTCCTCTCAGGGGCAGCCAATGCCGCCACGGGCGCGTACGCATGCCGGGTACGGCAAACGGGTGACGCGCCCCTCCTCGCGGTGAGCCCCCGGTCAGCTGCCGCCAGGACCCGCCCAGGCCGCCACCCGCTTGGCGAGTGCCCCGCCCGCCCGTGTCCACGCGAAGTGGTCGAGGCGGCCGCCGGCCTCCTGCCCGGAGTACCGGATGCGGGTGACACGGGCGCCCGGCACCTTGCCGACCAGGTGGTCGAGGGCGGGTGCGGGAGCCCAGGTGTCGCCCTCGACGGAGACCGCGAGGACGGGCAGGTCGAGGGTGCGCAGGGCGGCCTCGTAGTCGCGGCTGGAGCCGGTGGCGGAGTAGCGGCCCGTGCGGCCCTGGCGGGCCCAGTCCCGCATGACGCCCTTGGGCTGGTTGCCGCCGAAGCCGAGCCGGACGCCGGGCCACCGGCCGAGCAGTGTCGACGCCGCGGCGGCGAACAGCTGGCCGAGGAGCAGCAGGGGCCCGCGCAGCCGCCCGTACGCACGGAACCAGACCGACCCGGAGGCCACGAGGGCGACTCCGTCGACGCCGCGGCCGATCCCCAACGCCGCGTGCACCAGGCCCAGTTGGCCGCCCAGGCTGTGCCCGAGGAGGAACAGCGGGGGTTCGGGGCCGAGTTCGGCGCGTATCGCGTCGACGACGGCCACCAGGTCGTGCTCCACGATCGTGCCGTAGCCGTGCTCGACGGCGGCGGCGTCCGTGACCCGCGGGGTGCTCTCGCCCTGCCCCCGCAGGTCCACGGTGAGCGCGGTGAGGCCCTCGGCGTGCAACTGGTGGGCGAAGGCGCGGTAGTAGCGGGCGGGTGTGCCCATGGCGGGCAGGATCAGGACGGCCGGCGCGGGGCCGGGTGACGCCTTCTCCCTGCGCAGGGCGCGGACGGGAAACCGTGCCCCGTCCGGGAGTTGAACGGTGAGGAGCAGCGGCAGCTCGCCGCCCTGCTCCGCCCTGCCCGCGGCGGGCGACTGCTCCGAGGCTGGTTCCTGCTGTGTCATGCGGCCAGCATGAACCACGCCTACGGGCGGGAACCCGCGGGCCCCCACCCGTACCGCTCATCTCAGCGCGTCAGCGGCTGTACCGCATCAGGGCGCGCACCATATGGCAGGTGATGTCCGACGGCGGATGGATTCCCACATCCTCCGCCATGCCGCGGATCCTCGTGTTGCTCGCTTGGTTCGGTACGTAGACGCCCGAGTCGAGCAGGGCTATCGCCAGGCGCATGGCCTTCAGACGCCGGTTGTGCGTGATGTACCACTCCCGCGGCCGTCCGGCCGGGAGCGGCCTCTTCTCCAGTGGTGCGTACGTCAGGTCGATCAGCACGGGCCGTGAGGCGTTGCGCTTCGACTTCGATGTGAGTGCGGCAGCGGGCACAGGCATCCTCCTGTCGCGGTCGGGAACCCCGTCGGAAGACCCGTCGGGAACCTCTCGAACATTGCTTCAATTCTACTCCCGGGCACTGACAATCGCCGCTGGCCAGACGGGCTTTGGGGCGCTGTGACGGGTGGGTCGCGGGTAGCGTGTGCGGCATGGAGATCTGGATCAATCCCGCCTGCTCGAAGTGCCGCAGCGCGCTCACCCTGCTCGACGCGGAGGGCGCCGACTACACCGTGCGCCGCTACCTCGACGACGTACCCACGGAGGCCGAGATCAGCGACGTACTCGAACGTCTCGGCCTTGAGCCCTGGGACATCACCCGGACCCAGGAGCAGGCCGCCAAGGACCTGAACCTGAAGGACCGTGCGACGTGGCCGCGCGACGCCTCGGGCCGCGCCCGCTGGATCAAGGCCCTCACCGAGCACCCCAAGCTCATCCAGCGCCCCATCATCACCGCCGAGGACGGCACCGCGGTGGTGGCCCGCACGGACGAGGCGGTACGGGACGCGCTGTCCCGCTAGCGCCCGCGCGAAAGCTCGAACGCTCGAAGATGACCGCCGACCGATGAACAACATCGGTCAAACCGTTACAGACGCCTCCATAGCGTTGGGAACTCCATACCTCGCCGACCGGACGAAGGTTCCGGGCAACGGGAAGGAGCGCACCGTGCGGAGCCTGATGTTCGGAGGCGTATACGGAACGATCCTCGCCAGCGCGCTGATCGCGGCGCTGCACTCGGAGCACCAGGCCTACACGCCCTGGTACGACGCGGCCTGGATCATGGTGACCGCCGGCACGGCCGCCCTCGCGCACGGCTATGCGCACCACATGTCCACGCACCGGCCGGGATCGGGCCTGCACCGCTGGCGGCAGCTGGCCCGGGAGCTCATGGACGAGTGGCCGGTGGTCGTCGCCTCCTTGCCCACCGTGGCGCTGCTCGTGCTCGCGGGGCTCTTCGACTGGCCCGAGCCGCCCGTCACCTGCTCCGCGCTCCTCCTGAACGCGGCGCTCCTCCTCGGCTGGGGCACCTTCGCCGCGCTCCGGGCGGGCTACCGGCGGCGCTCGGCCCTGCTGCTCGGCACGGCGGACTCGGCGATCGGGCTGCTGATAGCCGCGGCCAACGCCGTCATCAAGTGAGGCCGGCCGTGAGGTGAGCCACATCCACCCCAGGTAACACGGGGTTCACATTCGAGCAATGGGCGGGAAATCGCCTGTTGGCAGGCTGCGCGGCATCACCACGGCACCGCAGCACCCGCACGTTCTGCGCCGTACCGAGCGTTTTAAGGATGAGCCCCGTGACCTTCAAGGCTGAGTACATCTGGATCGACGGCACCGAGCCGACCGCCAAGCTCCGTTCGAAGACGAAGATACTCGCGGACGGCGCCGAGCTTCCCACCTGGGGCTTCGACGGATCCAGCACCAACCAGGCCAAGGGTCACGCCTCCGACCGCGTGCTCAAGCCGGTCTTCACCTGCCCGGACCCGATCCGCGGCGGCGACGACGTGCTCGTCCTGTGCGAGGTCCTCAACACGGACATGACGCCGCACGAGTCCAACACCCGTGCCGCGCTGGCCGAGCTCGAGGAGCGCTTCGGCTCGCAGGAGCCGATCTTCGGCATCGAGCAGGAGTACACCTTCTTCGAGGGCGACCGCCCGCTCGGCTTCCCCGTCGGCGGCTTCCCCGCCGCGCAGGGCGGCTACTACTGCGGCGTCGGCGCGGACGAGATCTTCGGCCGTGATGTCGTCGAGGCGCACCTGGAGAACTGCCTCAAGGCGGGCCTCGGCATCTCCGGCATCAACGCCGAGGTCATGCCCGGCCAGTGGGAGTTCCAGGTCGGCCCGCTCGCCCCGCTGGAGGTCTCCGACCAGCTGTGGATCGCCCGTTGGCTGCTCTACCGCACCGCCGAGGACTTCAAGGTGTCCGCCACCCTGGACCCGAAGCCGGTGAAGGGCGACTGGAACGGCGCGGGAGCGCACACCAACTTCTCCACGAGGGCGATGCGCGAGGGCTACGACGCGATCATCACCGCTTGCGAGTCCCTCGGTGAGGGCTCCAAGCCGATGGACCACGTCAAGCACTACGGCGCGGGCATCGACGACCGCCTCACCGGCCTGCACGAGACCGCCCCGTGGAACGAGTACAGCTACGGCGTCTCCGACCGCGGCGCGTCGGTGCGCATCCCGTGGCAGGTCGAGGTGGAGCGGAAGGGCTACATCGAGGACCGCCGCCCGAACGCCAACGTCGACCCGTACGTCGTGACCCGACTGCTCGTCGACACCTGCTGCTCCGCCCTGGAGAAGGCCGGTCAGGTCTGATCCCGTCCGTACGTTCCTGAAGAGGGGGGGGGGGGGCGCC
>NZ_JBHYIG010000230.1:0-16138 GCF_042740015.1 Streptomyces sp. NPDC059037 | reverse complement strand
GCGTCGCTGCGGGCCCTCTGTACGGCCTGTGAGCTCAGGACACGACTCGTCGCGTCGCAGCCCCGGATTGAGGTCCTTGAAACGGCCGAGAAGGCCGTTGACGAAGGACGGCGAATCGTCCGTCGAGAACTCCTTGGCGAGCTGGACGGACTCGTCCAGGACCACCGCGTCGGGCGTCCCGTCCACCCAGATCAGCTCGTACGCGCCGAGCCGCAGGATGTTGCGGTCCACGACCGGCATCCGGTCGAGGGTCCACCCGACGGCGTACTGGGAGATCAGCTCGTCGATGTGGCGCGCGTGCTCCGCGTACCCCTCGACGAGCTCCATGGTGAACTCGCTCACCGGCGGCTGCCGGGTGTCGGACCGCGAGTGGCGCACCCAGTCCGCGAGGACCGTCACGACGTCGGCCCCCCGCTGGTCGGCCTCGAAGAGGATCTGGAAGGCGCGCTTGCGGGCCGTATTACGAGCAGCCACGGTTAGCTGTTCACCCGGCCGAGGTAGCTGCTGTCGCGGGTGTCGACCTTGATCTTCTCGCCGGTGGTGATGAAGAGCGGCACCTGGATCTGGTGGTCGGTCTCCAGCGTGGCGGGCTTGGTGCCGCCGGTGGAGCGGTCGCCCTGGACGCCGGGCTCGGTCTCCTTCACGACGAGCTCGACGGCGGCCGGCAGCTCGACGAAGAGCACCGCGCCCTCGTGCTGCGCGACGGTGGCGGTGAAGCCCTCGATCAGGAAGTTGGCGGCGTCACCGACGGCCTTGCGGTCGACGTGCAGCTGGTCGTAGGTCTCCATGTCCATGAAGACGAAGTAGTCGCCGTCCATGTACGAGAACTGCATGTCGCGCTTGTCGATCGTGGCCGTCTCGACCTTGACGCCGGCGTTGAAGGTCTTGTCGACGACCTTGCCGGACAGCACGTTCTTGAGCTTGGTGCGCACAAAGGCGGGGCCCTTGCCGGGCTTGACGTGCTGGAACTCGACGACGGACCAGAGCTGGCCCCCGTCGAGCTTGAGCACCAGGCCGTTCTTGAGGTCGTTCGTGGAAGCCACGGTTGCGGAATCTCCTGGACTGACGTGGACGACCCCGGGGCACGCGCAACAGCTGAAAGCTAGAGCGCGAGCAGTTCCTTGGTCGTAATGGTGAGTAGCTCGGGTCCGCCGTCCGCCTCGGGGCGCACGACGAGCGTGTCATCGATCCGGACACCACCCCGTCCCGGGAGGTGAACCCCCGGTTCGACGGTGACCGGCACGCAGACGTCCAGTTTACCCATGGCCGCGGGCGCCAACTGCGGGTCCTCGTCGATTTCGAGCCCCACCCCGTGTCCCATCAGCGGAGCAAGGCCGTCCGCATACCCCGCGGAGTCCAGTACGTGCCGTGCCGCGCGGTCGATGTCACGGTAGGCGGCACCCGGCCCGAGCGCCTCCCTGCCCGCCCGCTGAGCGGCGAAGACGAGGTCGTACAACTCGATCTGCCAGTCCGCGGGGGACGTACCGATGACGAACGTACGCCCGATCTCGCAACGGTAGCCGCCGTAGACCGCGCCCAGGCAGACGGAGAGGAAGTCGCCCTCCTCGACGCGCCGGTCGGAGGGGCGGTGGCCGCCGCGCCCGGAGTTGGGTCCGGTGCCGACGGAGGTCGCGAAGGCGGGCCCGTCCGCACCGTGGTCGACAAGTCGACGTTCCAGTTCCAGCGCGAGGTGCCGCTCGGTCCGCCCCACGAGAATCGACTCCAGGAGCTCGCTCAGCGCCTGGTCCGCGATCTCGGAGGCGATCCGCAGGCAGGAGATCTCCTCCTCGTCCTTGATCAGCCGCAGCTGCTCGACCGCTCCCCCGAGATCCGCGAGACGCAGCCGGGGCGCGACCGAACCCATCGCGCGATGCCGGGCGACCGTCAGGTGGTGCTCCTCCACGGCGAGCGTCTCGACGCCCTGCGCGGCCGCGAAATCGGCGCCCGCCACGGCGGGATCCCCATCGGGCCCGTCGAGCACCTGCACACGCAGCGCCTCATCGGGCCGCCCCGCACCCTGCTCGTCGCCGGGTGGCCACCCGCAGACCAGCAGATCCTCGCCCCTGCCCAGCAGAAGCACGGCCCCAAGGGGCGCCGCCCCCGCGAGATACCGCACGTTGGCGGGACGGGACACCAACGCCGACGCGCTGCCACCCGCGGCACAACGCTCCCTCAGCCGCTCACGGCGGGCCGCGTAGACCTCTGACATGGCACGAGCCTATGAGCCCAAGCCCCAACCGGCCCGGCCAGCGCGTCCGACCGGGCGGCGAGGACGCCGCCGAGAGCCGTCAGTCAGCTGTCACAGCCGATTCCGTCGCCGTCACGGTCGAGGTGACTGCCATACCCGGGTTCGCCGCGACGGACCGGAGCCGCGCCCGCAGCCCGCGCCTCCGCACAGTTCTCGTAGAACACGGAGCCGCCTCCGCCCGACCCGCCGTCACCGGAACCGTCGTCCTCGGTGGGCGCGGTAACCGTGACGGTCGACTTGACGGTCTTCGTCGCCCGCACCGTGACGGTCGCATCCGGCTCGGGTTCCGCCGATCTCGTCGTGGTCGCGGTGGCGGTGACGGTCGCGGTCGAGGTGGGCCCGGGCTTGGCCTCGTCGCCGGTGTCGCCTCCGGCCGCCCCCATGCCGATGCCCAGGAAGAGGGCTACGGCGATGACGGGGAGCACATATCGCTTGCGGGCCCACTTCGGTGCGGGGCGTGGGGACGCTGGTGGTCTGCCGTTCGGATCGGTCATGTCACGCCCCTAGGGCTCATTCCAGTGGCATGACCGTAGTGCTGTGCTCAGAGGCCGTGAAGGCCTGCCGAACCTGTGGTGGCCCAACCGTGACCAGGAGCCCGCGCTACCACTTCGGTGGGCTCGCGATCGAGCGGGCCAGGACGTCGTCCAGGACGCGGGCCGTTGCGGGGACGTCCAGTTGGGAGTTGTCGATGATCGGGAGGCCCGAGCCGTACCAGCCGGCCATGCGGCCGTGGATGCGGGCCACTTCCTCGTCGGTGAGGCGGCGGTTGCCGCTGCGCTCCGCGTTGCGCTCCAGGACGATCTCCAGGCCGGGGAGGAGGACGACGGGCAGCAGGCCGGGGCCCACGTGGCGCTTCCAGCCGCCGAGGCCGACGACCGGGCGGTCGGGGAAGACCGCGTCGTCGAGGATGCAGGAGATGCCGTTGGCCAGGAAGTTGCGCGCGGCGAAGCCGCAGGTGCGGCGGGCCAGGCGGTACTGGGCCTCCGAGTGGTCGTTCCAGCCCGACTGGGGGTCCGCGAAGCCCGAGCGCACCCATTCGCGTACGTCGTCGAGGCTGATGTGGGCCGTCGGCACGCGGCGGTGCTCGGCCCAGAACTTGGCGACGCTCGTCTTGCCCGCGCCCGCGGGGCCGATCAGGAGGACGGCGAGCGTGGTGGCGCCGGTGTCCGCCTGGGCCATGCCGGGCGGCGGGCTCGGCATGGCGACGGGGCCACCGGGCGGGAGCTGGATGTGTCCCGTCGTGTCCGGGGTCGGCGGCACGGGGGCGCCGGGGACGCCGGGGACGTGGTTGTGCTGGGGCTGCGGGACGCCCGGGCCCGCGTGCTGCGGCGCCGGGGCGTGCGGGTGCTGGGCCGTGCCCGGCGCGCCCGCGAAGCCCGGTGCGGGAGGCGGGGGGCCGCCCGGCGCGGCACCCGGCGGCGGACCGCTCGGGTGGTGTGCGGCCGGGGACCAGCCGGTGGCCGGTCCGTGCCCCGGCTGATGGGGCGGCGGCAGCGGAGATCCCACTGCGTGCTGCATCCGGTGCCACTCCGTCTCGTGCGACTGACGCTGGTCGGGCGGCGGCCGGGGCCACCCGTACCGAACGGTACCTTCCCCGGCCGACGTTGTGTGAACGGCCGGGGAAGCCGCAGGGTGCCCGTGGCTTGTTCTAGTGCGTCACACCGGTGATCCAGTGCGCCGCTCGGGCGCTCTACTTGGGGGAGCGGCCGGCCACGACACAGCCGCAGACGAGCGACGGCACCCTCGCGGCACTTCCCGCGGAGCGCTTAGTTCGCCACTTCGCCGTACGCGGCGAGCAGGACCGCCGGGTCGGGGCCCTCCAGGACGGTCGGCTTGCCGAGGCCGTCAAGGACGATGAACCGCAGCAGGTCACCGCGGGACTTCTTGTCGACCTTCATGGTCTCCAGGAGCTTGGGCCACTGGTCGTAGCGGTAGCTCAGCGGCAGCCCGACCGACTCAAGGACGGTGCGGTGCCGGTCGGCGGTCGCGTCGTCCAGGCGTCCGGCCAGGCGGCCGAGTTCGGCCGCGAAGGCCATGCCCACGGAGACGGCGGCGCCGTGCCGCCACTTGTAGCGCTCGTTCTTCTCGATGGCGTGGGCGAGGGTGTGCCCGTAGTTGAGGATCTCGCGCAGGCCGGCCTCCTTGAGGTCGCCGGAGACGACCTCGGCCTTGACCTTGATGGAGCGCTCGATCAGCTCGGCGGTGTGCGGGCCCTGCGGGCTGCGCGCCGCCTGAGGGTCCTCCTCGATCAGTTCGAGGATCGTCGGGTCGGCGATGAAGCCGGCCTTGATGATCTCCGCGAGCCCGGACACGAAGTCGTTGACCGGCAGCGAGTCAAGGGCGGCCAGGTCGCAGAGCACACCCGCCGGCGGGTGGAACGACCCGACCAGGTTCTTGCCCTCGGCCGTGTTGATGCCGGTCTTGCCGCCGACCGCCGCGTCCACCATGCCGAGCACGGTCGTCGGTACGGCGATCCAGCGCACCCCGCGCAGCCACGTCGCGGCCACGAACCCGGCGAGGTCGGTGGTGGCGCCGCCGCCGACGCCGATGATGATGTCGCTGCGGGTGAAGCCGGACTGGCCAAGGGCCTTCCAGCAGTACGCGGCGACCTCGGCGGTCTTGGCCTCCTCGGCGTTCGGCACCTGGATCGCGACGACCTCGTACCCCTGGTCCGCCAGGTCCTGGCGGAGCGCGTCACCGGTCTCGGCGAGCGCCTCGGGGTGGATGATCGCGACGCGCTTGGTCTGCTCGCCGATCAGGCCGGGCAGCTCACCGAGGAGCTGCCGCCCGACGAGCACCTCGTACGGCTCGGTGCCCGCGGTGCCGCCGACCTGGATACGGGTGGGCGCCTGCCCCGAAATCTCCGTCATGCTTCCTTCAACTCCAGTGCGTCGAGGACCGCTTGGGCGACCTCTTCGGGGGTGCGGTCGTCGGTGGCGACGACGGCGCGGGCCACTTCGGCGTACAAGTGGCGGCGGGCGTCCATGAGTTCGCGCCACTGCTTGCGCGGGTTGACCGCGAGCAGCGGCCGCGCGACGTTCAGACCGGTGCGCTTGACCGCCTCCTCGACGTCCATCGAGAGATAGACGACGGGCTGCGACGCGAGCAGCGCCCGGGTCGACTCGTCGAGGATCGCGCCGCCGCCGAGGGCGAGGATCCCCTCGTGCTCGGCGAGCGCGGCACGCACGGCATCCCGCTCGACCTCACGGAAGTACGGCTCACCCTCGTCCACGAAGATGTCCGCGATCTCCCGGCCCTGCGCGGCCACGATGTCGGCGTCGGTGTCGCGGTAGGCGGTGCCAAGGCGTTCGGCGAGCAGCGCGCCCACCGTCGACTTGCCCACGCCCATGGGCCCGACCAGAACGATCTGCGGGCCGGTCACCGGATCTGGAGGTTGTCGAGGTACGACGTCACGTTCCGCCGGGTCTCGGGCACGCTGTCGCCGCCGAACTTCTCGGCGACGGCGTCGGCCAGGACGAGCGCGACCATCGCCTCGGCGACGATGCCTGCCGCGGGAACGGCACACACGTCGGAGCGCTGGTGGTGCGCCTTGGTGGCCTCGCCGGTGGCGACGTCGACGGTGGCGAGCGCGCGCGGCACGGTCGCGATGGGCTTCATCGCGGCGCGTACGCGCAGCAGTTCACCGGTGGTCAGACCGCCCTCGGTGCCGCCGGAGCGGCCGGAGGTGCGCTTGATGCCGTCCTCGGTGGAGATGATCTCGTCGTGCGCCTTGGAGCCGGGCACGCGCGCGAGCTCGAAGCCGTCGCCGACCTCGACGCCCTTGATGGCCTGGATGCCCATGAGCGCGGCGGCGAGCCGCGCGTCGAGCCGGCGGTCCCAGTGCACGTGCGAGCCGAGCCCGACGGGCACGCCGTACGCGAGCACCTCGACGACGCCGCCCAGGGTGTCGCCGTCCTTGTGGGCCTGGTCGATCTCGGCGACCATCGCCTTCGACGCGTCGGCGTCGAGGCAGCGCACCGGGTCGGCGTCGAGCTTCTCGACGTCGGCGGGGGTCGGGTAGACGCCGTAGGGGGCCTTGGCGCTCGCCAGCTCGGTCACATGGCTGACGATCTCGATCCCGGCCGTCTCCTTCAGGTACGAGCGGGCCACCGCGCCGAGCGCGACGCGGGCCGCGGTCTCGCGGGCGGAGGCGCGCTCCAGGATCGGGCGGGCCTCGTCGAAGCCGTACTTCTGCATGCCCGCGAGGTCGGCGTGGCCGGGCCGGGGGCGGGTCAGCGGCGCGTTGCGGGCGAGGTCGGCGAGGATCTCCGGGTCGACCGGGTCGGCGGCCATGACCTGTTCCCACTTGGGCCACTCGGTGTTGCCCACCATGATCGCGATCGGCGAGCCCATGGTCAGGCCGTGCCGGACGCCGCCCAGGAAGGTGACCTCGTCGCGCTCGAACTTCATGCGCGCACCGCGCCCATAGCCGAGGCGCCGCCGGGCCAGGTGGTCAGCCACCATCTCCGTGGTGATCGGCACGCCGGCGGGAAGACCCTCCAGCGTCGCCACAAGTGCGGGTCCGTGGGACTCGCCCGCGGTCAGCCAACGCAACCTGCTCAACGGTGCTCCTCATGCTCGCGCCTGGAACTGCGTGGCGCGGCCGGGTGCGCGGCCCTGGCCCGCCACGTCTGATCCTCCCACGCCGGGGCCCGGGACCCGGCCCCCGGTCCACCAGCCGGACGACGCCGCTCAGTCCTCGGCCTCCGCGGCAGCCGCCCCGGGCCCGGCGTTCGCCCTCGCGCGCCGGACGGCCCACACGGTGACGGCGGCGGCCATAACCAGGCCGAAGATGGTCAACTGCAGCCAGACCGGCAGGAACCGCAGCAACAGGAACCGGGCCAGGAACTGGATCACCAGCTCGAACACGTCCCACCGGCCCGAGGCCAGAGTCACCCCGCTGCCGACCGCGGACACAACACTCTCCATCGACGACGCACTCCCCCTGATCGCTGCCGAACAGAGTGGATCTTAACGTCCGTCGAGCGCGTGTTCCCCGGCCTTCCGCATCACGTCGAGCGGCGCGGGAGCCCGCCCCGTCATCTGCTCGACCTGCAGCACCGCCTGGTGCACAAGGAGGTCGAGGCCGCTGACGACCGCACCGCCGTACCCCGACCAGCGGGCCGCGAGCGCGGTGGGCCATGGGTCGTACAGCACGTCGAAGAGGGTGGCGGGCCGCTCGGGCACGGCCTTCGAGAGCGCGTCGGTCGTGCCCGCCGGAGTCGTGGCGATCACCAGGGGCGCGCTCAGCGCACGCTCGGCGTCCGCCCAGTCCGCCGTCCGCACCTCCACGTCGAGCCGCTCGCCCCACTGCCGCATCTCGGCGGCGCGCGCCTCACTGCGTACGTACGCGACGACCTCGCCCGTGCAGATCCGCGCGAGCGCGGCAAGCGCGGACGACGCGGTGGCGCCCGCGCCGAGGATCGCCGCGGACTCGACCTGCTCGATACCGCGCTCACGCAGGGCGGCGACGATGCCGGGGATGTCGGTGTTGTCCCCGAGGCGTCGGCCGTCATCCGTGCAGACGACCGTGTTGACCGCCTCGACGGAGGCCGCGGTCTCACTGATCTCGTCGAGCAGCGGGATCACGGCGCGCTTGAGCGGCATCGTCAGGGAAAGCCCGGCCCACTCGGGGCCGAGTCCGGCGACGAAACCGGGCAGCGCCGCCTCGTCGACGTCGAACAGGTCGTACGTCCAGCCGGCCAGACCCAGCTCCCCGTATGCGGCGCGGTGCAGCACCGGGGAGAGGGAATGGGCGATGGGGGAGCCGAGAACGGCGGCTCGACGCTGAGTACTCATCACCCGGAGTTCTTCTTCTGTTCCTCGATGTACTTCTGACGGTTGCGCTCGTGCTGCTCATTCGTCTCGGCGAACAGCGTTTCGTCCGCGTTGATCGAGACGAAGTAGTACCAATTCCCCTTGGCCGGGTTGAGCGCGGACTTGAGCGCCACATCGCCGGGGTTCCCGATCGGCCCGGGGGGCAGGCCCTTGATCTTGTAGGTGTTGTACGGGTCGTTGAACTTGCGCAGATCGTCGACCGTGCCGGTGTCCAGCGTGCTCTCGGCCTTGGCGTAGTTCACCGTCGAGTCGAAGTCGAGGAGCCCGTACGTCTCGGTGTTGTCCGGCTTGAGGCGGTTGTAGACGACCGTCGCGACCTTCACGAAGTCGCGCTTGTACTTGCCTTCGGCCTGGACCAGGCTCGCCACCGTCAGGACCTGGAGCGGGTCCTTCAGGTTCAGCTCGTCGGCCTTCGACTTGAGGCCCAACTCGTCGTACTTCACGCTGGCTTGGGCGACCATCTTCTTGAGGACGTCCTGCGGCTTCTGCCCCTTGGCGACCGGATAGCTGGACGGGTACAGGAAGCCTTCGAGCGGGTCCTTGATGTCCTTGTTCGTGTTCGCCCAGTCCGGAAGGCCGAGGCTCTTCCATTCCTTCTTGGCGACCTTCTCGGTGCTGCCCTTGTCGAGTTCGAGACGCGTGTCGATCTCCTTGTAGACCCACGAGTTCCGCTTGCCCTCGGGAATGATGAGGTTATTGCGGCTCGTCGGGCTCAGCATCAATTCGACGGCACTCTTCGCCGACATTTCCTTCTTCAGGACATAGACACCGGCCTGAATGGATTCGCCCTTGGGATTCTGCGCCTGCGCGGAGACAAAGGCGTCCACGCTCTTGACGACCCCGGCGTCCTTCAGCTTCTGGCCGATGACATAACCGCCGGAACCCTTGGGGATGTCCACGGTGGCGGTTCCGGTTCCCTCGCCCGCGTAATCCGGCGACGTACCGAATCGGTCCTGATAAAACTGGTAGCCGAAATAGCCGACCCCGCCCAGACCACCGGCGAAGACCAGTGTCACGACCAGGCAGGCGCAACCGCTGCGGCGCTTCTTCGGTTTCTTGCCGCCCCGGCCGCCGCGACGGTCCCCGCGGCCGCCCTTGCGGCCCGGCTCGTCGTCGTAGTCGTCGTCATCGTCGTCGGCGCCCGAGAAGAAGGCGTGCTCGCCCTGGTCGGGGCCCGGATCCCAGTCCGGCTCCGGCTCCGGCTCGGGGGCCGGGCGGCGGCGGTGCGGCGGCTCCGGCGGCGGGTACGCGTCGGGGGTGCCGTAGTAGTCGGCGCTCTCCCCGGCGTAGCCGGCCGGCTGACCGCCGTAGGGGTCCACCGGGTCGCCGCCGTAAGGGACCTGGCCCTGCTGGCCGGTGTCCCAGCCGCCGTTGTACTGCTGCTGTGCGCCAGTGCCGTCGTACTGCTGATGCGCACCGGTGCCGTCGTACTGCTGCTGACCGTAGGCCTGCTGCTGGCCCGTGCTCCAGTCGTCGTACTGGGACTGCTGGGGGTGCTGCTGAGGATGATGCGGCTGCTGCGGGTGGTACTGCCCCTGGCCGCCGTAGGTGGACGGGCCGCCCGCGGGCGCCTGTCCTCCCCATCCGCCGTCCCCGTACAACGGGTCCTCGGGATGCCACGGTTCGGAGCCTGGGCCCCGGCCATACTCAGTCATCGATCCCCTACATGCCGCGAGGCGGGGCCGCCGACTGGATAGGAGGGCAACCGATCCGCCTCTTGATGCTGTGCGGCAGCTGTTCGAACGCCGCCGCATCGCGCGGAACGTTACCGTATCGCGATCAGATGACCACTTCGACGCCCTCGCCCGGAGCTTTACCTGACGCCCGTTCGGACTCCAGGGCCTGCTGAAGGATGATGACGGCGGCCGCCTGATCGATGACAGACCTGCCCTTTTTGGACTTCACGCCCGAGGCACGCAGGCCCTGACTCGCCGTCACTGTGGTCATCCTCTCGTCCAGGAGGCGCACCGGTACGGGTGCCACCATGCGGGCGAGGTCCTGGGTGAAGGCGCGGACCTTGACGGCCGCCGGGCCCTCGCCCCCCTTGAGGGAGCGAGGGAGGCCGACGACGATCTCGATCGGCTCGTACTCGTCGACGAGCTGCTTCAACCGGCGCTGGGCGGCCGGGACATCGCGTCCCGGCACGGTCTCCACCGGAGTGGCGAGGATCCCGTCGGGGTCGCACGATGCGACCCCGATACGGGCATCGCCGACGTCGATCGCGAGGCGTCGGCCCCGGCGCATGCCCCCTGCGGAATCGGACATCAGGCCGTCTCGGTGACGAGGCGCTCGACGGCGGCCATGGCGTCGCCGATGGCGGCCGGGTTCTGGCCACCGCCCTGCGCGACGTCCGGCTTGCCGCCGCCACCGCCGCCGAGGGTCTTGGCGGCCGTACGGACCAGGTCGCCGGCCTTGAGACCGCGCTCGCGGGCGGCCTCGTTGGTGGCGATGACCGTCAGCGGGCGGCCGTTGGCCGTGGTGAAGAGGGCGACCACGGCCGGGCGGTCGCCCGGGATGCGGCCGCGTACGTCGAGGACCAGCTTGCGCAGGTCGTCGGCGCCCGTGCCGTCCGGCACCTGCCCGGTGACGAGCGCGACGCCGCGTACGTCCTTGGCGGAGTCGACGAGACCGGCGGCGGCCGCGAGGACCTTCTCCGCGCGGAACTTCTCGATCTCCTTCTCGGCGTCCTTCAGCTTGCCGAGCATGGCGGAGATCTTCTCGGGCAGCTCCTCGGCGCGGCCCTTGACCAGCTCCTGGAGCTGGGCGACGACCGTGTGCTCCTTGGCCAGGAAGTTGTACGCGTCGACGCCGACCAGGGCCTCGATGCGGCGCACGCCCGAACCGATGGACGATTCGCCGAGCAGCTTCACCAGACCCAGCTGGGCGGTGTTGTGGACGTGCGTGCCGCCGCACAGCTCCTTGGAGAAGTCGCCGATCGTGACGACGCGCACGCGCTCGCCGTACTTCTCGCCGAACTCGGCGATGGCGCCCTGCTTCTTGGCGTCGTCGATCGACATGACCTCGGCCTGCACGTCGAGTTCACGCGAAAGCACTTCGTTGATCTTCTGCTCGACGTCCGTCATGACCACAGTGGGTACGGCGGACGGGGAGCCGAAGTCGAAGCGGAAGCGGCCGGGCTGGTTCTCGGAGCCGGCCTGGGCGGCCGTGGGGCCGAGCGCGTCGCGCAGCGCCTGGTGCGTGAGGTGCGTGGCGGAGTGGGCGCGGGCGATGGCATTGCGGCGGTGCTTGTCGATCGAGGCCCAGACCTGGTCGCCGACGGTGATCTCGCCGACCTGGACGACACCCTTGTGGACATGCACGCCGGGGACCGGCTTCTGTACGTCACGGATCTCGACGACGGCGCCGTTGTCGAGCCGGATGCGGCCGGAGTCGGCGATCTGGCCGCCGCCCTCGGCGTAGAAGGGGGTGCGGTCGAGGACGACCTCGACCTCGTCGCCCTCACGGGCGGCCGGGGACGAGAGGCCGTCGACGAGGAGGCCCACGATCACGGCCTCGTTCTCCGTGAGGGTGTAGCCGGTGAAGTCCGTGGCGCCGGAGGCGTCGGCGATCTCGCGGTAGGCGCCGAGGTCGGCGTGGCCGGTCTTCTTGGCCTGGGCGTCGGCCTTGGCGCGCTCCCGCTGCTCCTTCATCAGGCGCCGGAAGCCGTCCTCGTCCACGGAGAGGCCCTGTTCGGCGGCCATCTCCAGGGTGAGGTCGATCGGGAAGCCCCACGTGTCGTGCAGCAGGAACGCCTTGTCGCCGGAGAGGACCTTGCCGCCGGCGGCCTTGGTCTCGGTGACGGCCGTGTCGAGGATGTTCGTGCCGCCCTTGAGGGCCTTGAGGAAGGCGGCCTCTTCGGCGAGGGCGACGGTCTCGATGCGCTTGCGGTCGGTCTGGAGCTCGGGGTACTGCTCGCCCATCGACTTGATGACCGTGTCGACGAGCTCCGCGACCACCGGGCCCGTGGCGCCCATGAGCCGCATGTTGCGGATGGCGCGGCGCATGATGCGGCGCAGCACATAGCCGCGGCCCTCGTTGCCGGGCGTCACGCCGTCGCCGATGAGCATCACGGACGTACGCATGTGGTCGGCGACGACGCGCAGGGAGACGTCCGAGCCCTGGTCGGCGCCGTAGCGGACGCCGGTCAGCTCGGTGGCCTTGTCCATCACGACGCGCAGGGTGTCGGTCTCGTACATGTTCCGCACGCCCTGCAGGATCATGGCGAGACGTTCGAGGCCGAGGCCGGTGTCGATGTTCTTGCTGGGCAGCTCGCCGAGGATCTCGAAGTCCTCCTTCGAGGTGCCCTCGCCGCGCTCGTACTGCATGAAGACCAGGTTCCAGATCTCCACGTAGCGCTCGTCGTTGACGGCCGGGCCGCCCTCGACGCCGAACTCGGGGCCGCGGTCGTAGTTGATCTCGGAGCAGGGGCCACAGGGTCCGGGGACGCCCATGGACCAGTAGTTGTCCTTCTTGCCCAGGCGCTGGATGCGCTCGGCGGGGACGCCGACCTTCTCGCGCCAGATCGTCTCGGCCTCGTCGTCGTCCAGGTAGACCGTCACCCAGAGGCGCTCGGGGTCAAGGCCGTAGCCACCGTCCGCCACGGAGCTGGTGAGCAGCTCCCAGGCGTACTTGATGGCGCCTTCCTTGAAGTAGTCGCCGAAGGAGAAGTTGCCGCACATCTGGAAGAACGTGCCGTGCCGGGTGGTCTTGCCGACCTCTTCGATGTCCGGCGTACGCACGCACTTCTGCACGCTCGTGGCGCGCGAGAACTGCGGCTTGACCTCACCCAGGAAGTAGGGCTTGAAGGGCACCATGCCGGCCGGGACGAGGAGCAGAGTCGGGTCGTCCGCGATGAGCGACGCCGAAGGGACGACGGTGTGCCCGCGCTCCTCGAAGAAGCTCAGCCAGCGGCGACGAATTTCTGCCGACTCCATCAGTGGTCCTCATTCCGGTTGTACGAGAACTTCGTGTTCTCGAGGTACTTCGTTTTGTTCTTGTCGCTGTGGTTCTCGATGACCGCGAAGCGCCGCTGCGCGGGGAGTTCGGCGTCGGGGTGGTGGTTCAGGCCCAGCGCCTCGCCGAGTTCGGACTCGCGCTCGACCATGCCGTCCCGGACGTCGAGTGCGAAGTCCTTCAGGCGGTGACCGGCGTCGATCGCCTTGTTCGCGGCCTGCGCGGCGAGGCTCTCGGGAGTCAGCTTCTTGAGCTTGCGGTTGACCTTGGTGGTGGCCCACACACCGGCAGCGGCGCCCGCGGTGAACCAGAACGTACGGCGGAACATCGCTGCGTCAGTCCTTCTTCCGCTTGCCCCGTCGCCGCGCGGAGGGCACCGTGCGCCCCACGATCACGGTACGTCGGGCGGGCGCCGGGGGCACATTGTTTGATTCGGGTCCTGCCTTGCGGCCCAGGGCCCTGCGCACCCCGTAGCCGAACGCCGCGACCTTGACGAGGGGCCCGCCGAAGGTGGAGGCCACCGTCGTGGAGAGCGCGGACGCGTTCGACGTCACTTCCTGCACGTCGGACGCGATGGCGTCGACCCGGTCGATCTGGGTCTGCGCGGAGCGTACGGCGGTGGAGGCGTCCGCGAGGAGCGGGACGGCCTGCTCGGTCACTTCCGCGACGAGCTTGGTGGTCGCCCTGAGCGTCTGGGCCAGCCTCACCAGCACCACGGCGAGGAAGGAGACCAGGATCGCCCAGAAGACGGCCACGAGAATCCCGGCCACCTCTCCACCGGACACTGTGCACCGCTCCCTGAACATCGGCCCTGAACATCAAAAAGTTGTCCCCCGACCCTATCGCGCCGGGGCGACGGCTCCGCACCGCATTACCGCGTACGGTCAAGGGAGTTGCGCGAACTGATTGTACCGACTGCTTACGGATGAGTACGCTCCGTATCTCATGCGACGCGATCAGCGCCCAGTCGACCGCCGGGACGTTTCCCCTGCCGCCGCGGCGCGCACCGGCAACCTCCCTCTGGAGCTCAACGCCTTCATCGGCCGGTCGGCCGAACTCACCGATCTCGCCTCGGCGTTGGCGGCCGGACGCCTGGTGACGGTGACCGGCGTCGGCGGTGTCGGCAAGTCGCGGCTCGCCGCCCGAGCCGCCGCGGACGCCGGGCCGCGCGACGGCTCCTGGCTGGTGGAGCTCGCCGCCGTACGCGACCCGGATCTGGTGGAGCACGCGGTCGCCGACGCGCTGCGGCTCACGGACCACACGCACCGGCCGCCCCGCCAGGTGCTGCTCGACCATCTCGCGGAGCGGGACGTCCTGCTCGTCATCGACGGGTTCGAGCACCTGGTGGACGCCTGCGCCTCGCTGGTGCGGGATCTGCTGGTGCGCTCCCCCGGGCTTCGGGTCCTCGCGGTGGGGCGCCGGCCCCTGGACACCGGCGGCGAGCGGATCTTCCCGCTGGCGCCGCTGCCCACCGCGGACGCGGCCGCGCTCTTCGCCGACCGGGCAGCCGCGGGCCTCGCCGGCTTCACCCTGGACGAGGAGAACGGCGACGACGTGGCCGAGCTGTGCCGCCGCCTCGACGGGATCCCGCTGGCCGTCGAGCTGGCGGCCGGGCGGCTGCGGTCACTGTCGCCGGCGCAGCTGCTCGACCGGCTCGACGACCGGTTCGGGCTCCTGACGGGGACCCGGCGGGACGCACCACCGCGGCACCAGACCCTGCGTACGGCCATCGGCTGGAGCCATGAGCTGTGCACGGCCGACGAACGGCTGCTGTGGTCGCGGCTCTCGGTGTTCTGCGGCCCCTTCGACCTGGAGGCGGCCGAGTACATCTGCAGCGGCGACGGGCTGCGCTCCGACGACGTCCTGGACGTGCTCGGCGAACTGCTCGCGCAGTCCGTGGTGACCCGCGAGGAAGGACCTGCGGGTGTGCGCTACCGCATGCTCGACACGGTCCGGGCGTACGGCGCCGACTGGCTGGCGGCGACGGGTGACGACGCCCGGATGCGGCGCCGCCACCGCGACTGGTACATGGGGCTCGCCACCTGGTGCGAGCTGGACTGGTTCTCGCCCCGGCAGGCGCGGGTCGCCGCGCTCGTCGACTGCGAACTGCCCAATCTACGGGGCGCGTTGGAGTACTGCCTGACCGAGCCGGACGAGACGCATCTGGGTCAGTACCTGGCGGGCAGCCTGTGGTTCTACTGGGTCGGCTGCGGGCGCCTCGCGGAGGGCAGGCACTGGCTGGACCGCGCCCTTGAGCTGGACGGCGGCCATGACGACTCCCGGCTGAAGGCGCTGTGGGTCCTTGGCTATGTGGCGGTCCTGCAGGGCGACACGGTCGCCGCGCTCGCCGCGCTGCAGGAGTGCAGGGACGGGGCGGAACGTACCGGCAGCGCCGTCGCCGCCGCGTACGCCGTGCACCGCATCGGGTGCCTCGCGCTGCTCGGCGACGACATGCCGCGCGCGGAAACCTTGCTGCGCTCGGCCCTCGACCAGTACCACGCGATCGGCGAGCTGAACAGCAATGTCCTGATGGGCCAGGTCGAGCTGGCGATGGTGCTGGCCTTCCGGGGCGAGCTGGCCGACGCGGTCGACCTGTGCGAGGACGTACGCCAGGTCTGCGAGGACCACGGCGAGCGCTGGACTCTCGCGTACGCCCTGTACGTCCTCGGCTTCGCGGCCTGGACGCGCGGCGAGGCGGCCACCGCCCGTGACCTGGTGAAGCGGTGCCTGGCCCTGGACCACTCCTTCCACGATCTGCTGGGCACGGTGCTCGCGATCGAGCTGCTCGCCCTGTTCACCGTGGCGGACGGCGATCCCGCCGAGGCGGCGGTGCTGCAGGGTGCCGCGTCCCGCATCTGGCCTTCGGTGGGCCAGCCGCTGTTCGGCTCCGAGTACTTCGGCGGGCCGCATGTGCTGTGCGAGTCGCAGGCCAGGGAGCAGCTGGGCGACGCGCGCTACGAGGAGTGCAGGGACGCCGGGGCGCGGCTCACGCCCGACGCGGCGGTGGCGCGGGCCCTCGGCAGCGGCCCCGAGCACGCAAAAACCCGTCGCCCGGCCGCGGCCCCCCGCGCGGGCGTGGACACCCGGCCCAGCGGCGTC
>NZ_JBHYIG010000229.1:0-16161 GCF_042740015.1 Streptomyces sp. NPDC059037 | reverse complement strand
CCCCACCCGCGGGCCCCCCCCCCCCCCTGGGGGGGGGGGCGCCCCCGGGGGCGGGCGGCGCCCCCCCTCCCGTGTCATCCCCTACTTTGCGGACGCACGCGTCCTAGTGGGGCGTATCCCGGCTCCCCGGTGGGAGATGAGTGGGAGACAAGTGGGAGATGATCATGGCGTGGTGCTGCAATCAGGCGCTAGGAAATGCTAGATAGCGCTACCTGTGTGGCCCTGCCTCACCCGGCCGATTCCCCCGCGTGCGGGCTGAGCGTGCCGGCGCCGACGAGGATGAACAGGAGGATGCCGAGCAGGATGCGGTAGTAGACGAACGGCATGAAGGACTTCGTCGTGATGAACTTCATGAACCAGTTCAAGTCGAGGCTCTGAGCGGCTCTGACCTGCTGTTTCGACCACTCTTCAAGATTGAATGGGAGAGCAGTGGGAGATGGCACTTTCCAGTGCTCTCCCCCGTCGGCCACGAAGCGCAGCCACCTGGTTTGCAGCAAATTGGCGATCGCCTGCTCCATGGTCAGGGGAACGTGCGAGTAGAGACGGCTGTGGAGCGGGTGGAGGCGGTGTTCGAGGCTCACCCGATGTAGGGGTAGGTGCCGCCGAGGTAGTCGCCGATCTGCTGGCGATGCTGGCGTGAATGTCGTACTGATCGAGGTCGGCGGGAAGGATGAAGCGGACGCCGTCAGCCTCGTCGTTGATTGTGGGCTCACCGCCGACCGGGCGGCCGATGTAGGTGTTCTCGTACTGCTGGCGGATCTCGCCGTCGGCGTAAGCGACGATGTGGTGGGGGTTGGTGTAGATCCCGAGGGGGCCGGTGATCTCGGCGACGATGCCGATCCTCCAGGCACTCACGTAGCGCGCATTGGGCAGCCGTCTCGCCGATGTCCTGGTCGCCTCCGGGTAGGGCCCACTGGCCGGTGTCGCGGCGGCGCTGGAGAAGAATGGCGCCGCTGTCGTCGACTACGAGCAGGTTGCTGGCGGGGAGGAGGGTGTTCGCCTTCGGCGCGGCGGGGTCGTTGTAGTACTCAGTCCTGCCCGTGTGCGGCGGTCCCTCCTGGTCGGGAATCCAGGGCAGCGGGGCGGCCCAGATGGCTTCGAAGCTCTGAGCGTAGTTCTCGAACCAGCCCGTGCTGTCAACCCTCTTGAGGTGGGGGAGAGGGTTGGCGTTGCGTCCCGGGTGCCTCGGCGCCAACTCTGGAGGGCGTCAGTGCTGCGCGTGAGCCGCAGGCTGCCGGGGGCCTGGTCGCAGGTGAACGTACCGAGCTCGAGGTGTGGGCTCTGGTCGCGGTGGGCTTGTTGGGTACGGACTGCATCCTTGGGCTTTTGCCTCAGGGGCGATGCCTGACGGAGGGCGCCCCCCTATATCCCGCTCTGGACGCTCTCCGAGGCCCGGCACGATGGCCGCGATGATGTTGTTGGGCGGCCGCGATTTCGGCGTTGTTGGATAGGGAGATCACCCGCAGTCCCGTCGCGTACAGGTGGGTCGAGGCAGAGAAGCCCTGTTCGTGGCCGTGGTGGAAGGCAGCGGTTAGTCCGGCGCTGATGTCGGCATAGAGGCTGGGTCCATAGAGGTAGGGCTGGTGGTCGCTGGGCTGGTAGTCGAGGTCGCCCTGCCCTGGGAGCTGATGCCCGTGCTGCCAGTCCTCGCGGAGGTACGTGAGCCACCGATCGAGGACGCTGGCGGTGGTCCATAGAGTTCCGGGCCCCGGCAGGGTGACGGCCCCTCCCAGGCGATGGACGACGAGGCCCGCTGGGCCACCGCCCGCCGTCTGCTTCACGACGATACCCTCAAGTCCGAAGACCGACTCGCCAGCCTGCTGTTGCTCCCCACCAGGTCGCGGTTCACCGCAGCCATGCCGTCCTCCCCCGGACAGACTCACCCTGGCTCTTCCCCGGCGGCCAGCCCGGCCGCCCGATCAGCGTCTGGGCCATGGGCGAACGACTCCGCAAATTCGGCATCGGGCTCGCCGAGACCCGCTCGACCGCCCTGTTCCAGCTCGCCACCGAACTGCCCGCCGCGATCCTCGCCCGCACCCTCGGCATCGACATCACCGTCGCCGTCGTCAAATGGCAGCGAGCCGCCGCCGGAGACTGGGGTGCTGACGCGGCCGAGGTCAGCCGCCGGAACAGCTCCCGCCGACGAACCCGTTCCGGACGAAACCAAGGTCGACGGGCGTCGCCGGTGCACCGTCTTTCCGTACATCGGCGAGTATTTCGGGCAGCTGCGGCGGCCACAACGGCTCACAATCACCGGACAGATCAGCTGGCGACCACCATCGCCACCGCAGGATCTTGTCTGCGGCATGCGAAGCAGCAAGGTCGCCGACGGGGTCCCGGCGGGGACCATGCGCGAGGAAGATGTGCTCGTGTTGGCGAACCGGCACCCCTGCCCTGGTGAAGTCGTGTTCCCATAGACACAGCAGGGTGCCGTCGATCTCGATGTCGGTCCATCCGGTCTCCTCGCGCACCTCGCGCTCAGCGGCCTGCAGTGGCGATTCCCCCGGATCCAGCCCGCCGCCGGGCATCGCCCAGTGGACGCCGACTTCCTCGTTGTCATACCGGAGCATGAAGACCGACCCCGCCGGGTCCAGGACTGCGACTCTGGCTGCTCGTCTGGGTATCCGCATTAGGCCAGCCTGCCAGCGTCGAACACCGCTGTCGATCATGTCCACGGCCGGGTATTCGGAGAGTTCCAATACCCGAGCCGACCATTACACCTGCAGCCGGACGCGCACAAGGCAGTGCTGGCAGCTTGGGCGCGTCTGGAGGTCCCGCTGACCTTTGCAGCGTAGACAACTCGGCCTGTCCACTGGCGTGCGTCGGATGCGCGCTGCGCCCTACGTACAGGGCGAGCTGAAGGGCGGCATACAGTTATGGACGAGCTAGTTTCTCCAGGTAGTCCATGACCACTTGGTGCGCCTGCCACCCGTCCGGGAACTTTGGTGGTACGTCGAGGTAGACCCGGGCTGCTGCGGGAATGTCGGTACAGGAGGTCGGTGATGCCGGCGCGGGCCACGACGATGCAGGCGAAGCGGTGGCGGGAGAGCAGGACGCACAGGCGACCGGTCTCCAGGTGGAAGGCGGATACATCCTGACGGCCGGAGAGCGGGTGCCAGACCAGTGTGACGTCGAACTCGCGGCCCTGGAGACGGTTGGCGGTGTCCACGGTGATGCCCGTGAGACCCCGCTTCTCCAGTCGCGACCGTACTGAGTCCGCCTGGATCGTGCGGGCGGCGCCGATCGCGATGCGGGACTCGGTGAGCGGCTCTCCGTTCACCAGCGCCCTCGCTCCAGCAATCGGGCCGCAGTTTCTGCCAGGGCTTCGGCCACCTCGGGGTCATCGTCGAGAGTGTGCCGAGCGGGAAGCTCCCGCAGACCCCAGCCCGACCCGGCCGCGCAGGCGAGGACGGCGTCCGACGGTGTTGCACGGTGAGGTGCAGTGCCGTAGGTGAGGACGCGGTCAGCCGCCTCGGTACCGGAGATGAAGGAGTGGAAGGGATAGAACGCCCTCTGTACGAGAGGGGCTGCCATCTCCGGCAGCCGCCAGGAGACCGGCAGTTCATGCCGCAGCAGGTCGGAGTTGTGCGCCAGCGCCACGTCGACGGCGTTGCGCAGCGGATCCCAGGTCAGTCCCTGCCAGCGGTCGGTGTCCACTGTGGCGAAGGGGTCCAACGGCCCGAGATCGCCGCGCACGCTCTCGACGACGGCACACCTGTCTCCACCCTCGTCCTGCGTGCCCTGGCAACTCTGTACGACATTGCACCGCCGCAGTCCGCAGCGGAGCGGCGCGCCCTGTGGTCCCGTGCTGGCGTCGCCGACGACGAGCTGTCCGCCACCGTCATCGCCGGCGGACTGCGCCCTGTCGGCGACGGCCTTCTCGCCCGTATGGCCCGCCTGTGCACCGAGGCCGGCCAGGCCGCCAGCCTGACCCTCGCCCACGTCAGGAGCCCGGGCGAGCTCACCCTGCCCGCCACCCCTGCCCCACTCGTCGTCCACGTAGTGGAGAACCCCAGTATCTTGGCCCTCGCCCTCCGTCGCTTCGGCTCCAACTGCCCACCGCTTGTCTGCACGTCCGGCTGGCCCAACAGCGCAGCCATCCAGCTCCTGCGCCTACTCGCGGACCAGGGCGCTGCTCTCCGTTACCACGGTGACTTCGATGGCGAAGGCATCCGCATTGCCGCATACGTCATGGAGAAAACAGGGGCGCGCCCCTGGCGCATGACGGCGGCAGACTACCGATCCGCGATCGTCCGCAACGCCCACGGTCCTCGACCGGGGCGCATCACCGGAGCACCGTGGGATCCCGAGTTGGCTGAAGCCATGGCGGAGCACGACATCGCCGTGGTCGAAGAGCTGGTAGCCGATGTGCTGTTGGAAGATCTCGCTGCTGCGGCTCGCCAGGAGCACCCCGATGGCTGTTCGTGACGCTCCAAGCGGCCGAAGGGGCGCTCAGAGGAGCCGTATACCGGTGCTGACCTGCGGCTATGCCGACTGCCGTTTCGCGTGACATCTTGCCGATGACCTCGCACGTGGAGTGCGTGGCTAATTTTGAGCGTGCTGAGAAGGGCGCCTGACCTGCTGCTTTGTATTTCCAGGTGGTCGATTCGACTTGTTTTCGCTCGCGGAATACGTCGGCTGAGGTCGCTTGTGCAGAACGGTCTGAGCTGCAGCTTCGAGGGCTGGCGCGGGTCTCACGGGCGACGTGGCGATGCGGAATGCAAAATTTTGACGCTCGGATGACGCTCGAATCGGAAGTCTCAACCTCACGGACCTCTCCGGCCGGGGCCGCGCGGACCGGTCCGGGCGGCACGGGGCAAGGGCTCCGGCTCGAGTGTCCCTGCATGTCCCCAGCGGCGGCGCGAGCTGCCACCTCGGTCGCACGCGTCTTGGAACCGAGAGCGCAGCCCGACCGGGCCACAGAGGATGGCGTCGTGGTCCGAGATCTCGAGTGGCTGCTATCACCTCGCCACCTAGATACCAGTCCGGTATCATCGCTGTATGGCGATGACACTCCGACTCCCCGACGACCTTGACGCGAAGCTCACCGAGCGTGCTCGTCGGGAGCGTCGCAGCAAGCAGGAACTTGCTATCGAGGCCATCCGTGACGCCCAGAATCGGGCCGAGCTGAAGGTCGATGATGTCCTGGCCGAGCTCATGGACAGCGATGCGGAGATCCTGGACTACCTGAAGTGACTGAAGTGCGATACATCCAGATCGACGAGATCCTGGCCATCGCTCGCACGGTCAACGGTACCGAGTACAGCGTGCGTGACATGGGACTTTTGGTGTCAGCGATCGAACGGCCCCGGACCAACGTGTTCGGGGCCGAGCTGTATCCCACGCTGCACGAGAAGGCGGCGGCACTGCTGCACTCGGTTGCCCGCAATCACGCGCTGATCGACGGCAACAAGCGCACCGCCTGGCTCGCCATGCGTGTCTTCCTGCGGCTTAACGGTGTCAGCGCCAGTACCGTCCCGCCGCCTGTCTCCATCGCCGGCCCCTTCGTCGAGGAAGTGGCGCAGGACAACATCGATGTACCGGTCATTGCCAAGCGACTGTCGGCCTGGTTCCCCGTTTCCTGACGTTCGGCGTCGTGAGGTCCGGGGCGGAACGAGGTTCCGTGAGCGGTGCTGACTCCTGGCAGTCCGCAGGGCAGGCTGGTCCCGTCTTGTGGCACCCGTCCGTTCAGCGGGTTGGTTCGTATGGCGGCAGGCACCTATAGGGACTGGGACGTCATTTCTTTGCGTGCTGGACTCCCTCCGGCATTCCGGCACGCAGCGATTCACGGTGTGTGAACCACCTAGGGCGAGCGGACTCGCCGCCCCCTCTCGAATGAGAGCGCCTTCCCGCCTGAGGCTGCGGGCAAGGTCCACGTCGGCCATGGCAGTCTCTTCTCGACCAACATTCGCCCCTGTTTTCCCAGCGGTCACGGAACGCGCCGTCTGTGCCCCTCACGCGCCCCCTGTGCGCACTGAGCCGGTCCTTTCGCCTCCAACAAGCTGTGTCTGCGGTGATCCACCGTCCGCGTCCACAGCTTGGAGGGGGACAAGATGCCGGAGGAGTGGATACGGGCTCTCGTGGCGGACTTTGGATCCGAGTGCAGGGAGCGTCTGCGGGTCAGCGACACGGAGGCGTCCATCAGCCTGCCGGTGGCGAAGCTGGTGGAGACATTCGGGGCGCGCTGGAGGCTGAGTCCTCGCCTTCATCCCGAGTATCCCTTGCCCGAGGCCCGTGTGCGTCCGGACTACGCCGTGGAGACATCGGGGCGCATCACCGGCTTCCTGGAACTGAAGGCGCCTGGGCACGACGTCACGCCCGACGGCTTCACGAAGCGGGACCGGGAGCAGTGGGAGCTGATGCGTCGGCTGCCCAACGTGCTGTACAGCAATGGTCACACCTGGTGCCTGTACCGAGGCGGCTTGCGGCCTCTCTGCACGGTTCGGCTCGAAGGTGATCTGTACCGGTCCGGCAGTCGGTTGCGTACCAGCGAAGCCGACGGAGCGGCGTTTCGGGATCTGCTGCGGGAATTTCTCGGGTGGCAGCCCCAACGCATCACCACCGTCGGCCAGTTGGTGTCGTCTATCGCTCCGCTGTGCCAGTACCTGCGAGAGGAGGTGCTGGAGCAGCTCGCCCTCGAACGCAGAACGCCAGACGGTCCTCGCAGCCGGATGCGGGCCCTCAAGCCTTTCACCGCCTTGGCGCACCACTGGAGCAAGGTGCTCTTCCCCTCAACCGATGGACAAGACCCCGACCACCTCTTCGCCGACCGTTACACCCAGACGATCGCCTTCGCCCTGCTGCTGGCCCGTATCGAGAACGTACCGCTCGCCGACCGTAACTTCGTTGACGTTGCAAGTGAGTTGAAGGCCGAGAACACGGTGATGGGGCGAGCCCTGCAGTTGCTGACGGAGACGGTGGACGCCGAGTTCGCCCGCCGCATCGACACGCTCGTGCAGGTCATCGACGCCGTCGACTGGGAGGCGATCCGAGCCCGGACGCCTGACGCCCACGTTCATCTTTACGAGGATTTCCTCCAGGAATACGACCGCGAGCTGCGTAAACGCTCCGGCACGTACTACACCCCGCCCCGTCTGGTGAAGGAGATGGTCCGCTTCACCGACGCCGTCCTGCGCACCCGCCTGGGTTGCGTGGAGGGCTTCGCGGACGAGCAGGTGACGATTGTCGACCCCGCCATGGGCACCGGCACGTTCCTCAGCGAGATTATCGACAGGGTCGCCGAAGAACGCTCCCGCCGCGGGGAAGGCTTCCGCGGCGAAGCGGTGGAACAGCTGGCGGGCCGGCTGATCGGCTTCGAGCGTCAGATGGCCGCCTATGCGGTCGCCCAGATGAGGATCACCCAGACCCTCCGCAAGCAAGTCACCGACACTCAGCTCGGCGATCTGCGACTCCATCTCGCCGACACCCTCGCAGACCCTTATGAGAGGGCAACGCTCTTCACGTTCCTGCCCGATGGCGATCCTCTGGTCGAGAACACTCGCAAGGCGGACTGGATCAAGCGTGAGCAGAAGGTCACCGTCATGATCAGCAACCCGCCGGACAGGGAGAGAGCCGAGGGGGAGGGCGGGTGGGTGGAGAAAGGCCGAGAGGGGGATGACAAGGAACCTCTGCTCGGTGCCTTCCGCCTCGGTGGCAGAAACGGAGTGCACGAGAACAAGCTCAAGAACTTGTACGTCTACTTCTGGCGCTGGGCCACCTTCAAGGTCTTCGAACAGCATCGTTCCGAGTCGGACCGCGGAATCGTCGCCTTCATCAGTACCGCAGGCTTCCTCAGCGGGCCTGGTTTCCGGGGAATGAGGAAGTACCTGCGTGAGACCTGTTCGGAGGGCTGGATCATCGACCTCAGCCCGGAGGGTATCCAGCCACCGTTGCGAACACGCCTCTTTGAGGGCGTTCAGCAGCAACTGACGATCGCCGTGTTCGTCCGCAGCAGGGCCGACACCGAACCTGCCCACATCAGGTACGTCGCCCTGGACGGCAGCACTCGTGAGGAGAAGTACGCTCAGCTCGAGGCTCTCGGGCCGGACAGCGACCAGTGGCGTCCGGTGCGTCAGGACGCCCACGCCCCGTTCACGCCCGCTGCACTTGGAGCATGGGATACGTATCCCGCATTGGATGATCTGCTGCCATGGACAGTACCCGGCATCTTGCCCAAGCGGACGTGGGTCTACTCCTCGGACCCCGACACGCTGCGCTCCCGGTGGCGGAGATTGACCGCCGAGACGGACATTGCCGAGAAGCGCGCCCTGTTCAGGGAGGCCAAGGGCGGCCGTACCGTCGATCGGCCGGTCAAGCCGCTCCCGGGCTCGGCACAGCGAAGGCGGTCGATGCTGGAGGCAGGTCCCGAGTGTCCGGAACCGGTGCCTGTGGCCTTCCGCCCGTTCGATCGGCAGTGGGTCATTCCGGACAACAGGGTGCTCGACAGATGCTCGCCGGAGCTGTGGGAGAACCGGGCCGAGGGCCAGATACACATGGTGGAACTGCACTCCGAACGGTTCGGTGACGGCCCCGCCACCCTGTTCACCGCGCTGATGCCGGATATGCATCACTTCGCCGGCTGGGGTGGGGGCAGGGTGATCCCCTTCCTGCAGAAGGACGGCACCCCCAATGCGACCCCTGGCCTTCTCCAGCACCTTCGTAACTCCTTCGGCGGTCTGGCTGTCTCCGCCGAGGACTTGATCGCGTACATCGCCGCGATCACGGCCCACCCCGGTTTCCGCTCCCGCTTTGACGACGAACTCACCACCATTGGCGTCCGCGTACCCCTCACCGGTGACGCCGCCCTGTGGTCGGAGGCGCTGCACATCGGGCGGAAGGTGATCTGGGCCTCCACCTTCGGAGAGAGGCTCGTGGACCCGGTGGCAGGGAGGCCCGGCGGGCCCCAGGAAGTCTGGGCGACCGCACAGCCGGCGATCACGTACCGGAGACAGGTCGGCAGGGACGAATTTCCCGAGAGCTTCGTCTACGATCCAGACCGTCTCGAACTCCACTTCGGCCAAGGTGTTTTCGTGTCGGTGACTCAAAATATGCGGGATTACCAGGTCAGCGGACAGAACGTTCTCGACGGTTGGTTGAAACGCAGGACGGGACCGCCGTCTCGCAGGGCCGTCAGTCAGCTGGACCACATCCGGCCCGACCGGTGGCAGCCTGCCTGGAGCGAGGAACTCCAGTACGTGCTGGCCGTCCTGTGGCATCTGGTCGAGCTGCAGTCGGCTCAGAATGAGCTGCTCGACCGTGTTCTCACGTCACCGCTGGTCAGCGTCGCCGAGTTGCAGCGTCGGAACGTCCTACCCGTCCCGGAAACCGCCCGTCGTTCTGCTCCCGCACCGATACAGACCGACCCCATCCCTGGGACCGAGGGAGTCGAGGCGCGCGAGCCGCACGCCGTAAGGCCACTCACCGCAGAGAAGAGCTCGTCGGCCACCGCTCCGATGGCGCGGTCACGGAGGAGCAGGAATTCTGGCGCTGCGCAGTCGCCTCGCAGGAAGCGACAAGATCCGTAGAGTTGCTGCCTGACTCGGTGCCATGGGCGGGTCGTCACAACGCCGTCTGAGGGAGGGGCTGTCTCGACATCATCTTGTGTGCATCTCCGGGCTCTTGCTCTGATCGCCTTCAGATGTGCTCTCCTCCGGACGCGCTCAGTCGATATCCGGATCATGGGCCTCTTCGAGGAGACGGGCCGCGAGGTCGTCGGCCCAATCTACGGCCCAGGTGCGCAGAGCGGTGATGGTGGCGTCACGGAGTCCATAGGCGGCGAAGGCTTCGTCGTCGGTCCACTCGGCGCCGTGAGGTTCGACTGCAGATCCTCGCGCTCGAAGCGGCCGCGGGCGTGGCGGCGGCCGAACTCCTCGAGCTCTGGTCCTGCGGCGGGAGGCTGCGAAAACGTTGATCAGGTCGCGGGGCGCTCCGCGGTCGGCGAGGGCGCGGACCTTGGTCCCGATCACGTCCTCCTCCGCGAGGACGGGCCCGTACGGGCTCTGGGCGACCGGCCGCCAGAAGATCTCCTTGAGGATGTCGACTTCGCACTCCTGCCCGGTGGCTGGGTCAGCCACGGTGAAGCGGGCGGACAGCGGAGCGGTCTCCAGAGCGTGCACCTTTCAGCCACGGGCTTCCAGGCCGGCTCGGAGCGTGGCGGCGATATCGGCCATGGGCGCCGGGTTCTCAGTGGCGACATCAAGGTCCTGGCTGGGGCGGTTCACGAGGCGGTGCGCCCGTACGGCATATCCACGGTGAGGATCAGGGGATATGGCGAGCCGAGCGCGATCACATCCGCCAAGAGCCGCGCGTGCAGCTCCGGCATGTCCGTCACGCGGCTGCTTGGGCGCGGGAGGCGAGCCGGGGGAAGGCGTCCGCCCACACGGTGCGGCCGACGAGGGTGCGCAGCACCGGCCACAACTGGAGGAGCAGGTCCTGGTTGAGGTAGCGGGGCAGGTCGTCGTGCAGGCCCTCATGCAAGAGAGTGCGGTACAGGCCCATGCGCTGGCGCGGCTTGTCCAGGTCGTACGAGGTCATCCCGGACCAGGCCATGTGGAGCGGCAGCTCGACGACCCCCTGGGTGGGGCCGTGCATCTCGTCCAGCGATTCCGGCAGACGGCACCGGAACTTCTCCTGGTACAGCGCGAGGTCCTCGGCGTCCGTGCCCGAGAGGTTCTTCGACGCGGGTGCGGGGTGGAGGGTATGTCTCCCATTATGGCGGCAGCTTCCCGCTCGCCGAGCAGCTGGACGCGGCCGATCACCGGCCGACATCCACCGGCAGGAAAGTCGGAACGGTCCGCCGCCGCGGCAAACTCGTTGGCGCGGGCGTCTATGGACATGCGGACGAGGGCAATGCGGTACAGGGCTGAGTTGGCTCCGCGATTACCGCTGCACGGGACGGCATCCAAGGCCCAGATCCGCGCCTTGGTTGCCGGGAAGGAGGCAGGCTGCACCGACGTACCCACTGGCAGGGCTCTCTGTCCCGGCCACGGCATGGGACTTGCGGAGGTGATGGTCGCGCTCGGCATCGCCTCCCAGACCAGCGGTGTGGTCCATGCCCGTCACGCTCCCGGCCCGCGAAGACGAACTGCCACTTGCTCGCACACGGATCTCCGGTCTGGCCAGCCTGCGGGCAGCACAGGGCCGCCCGCTCGCAGGCTGACGAGCGACCCAGGTGCTGGTGGGTTGTATGCAGCAGGCGTACAGGCGCATGTGCGCCCTCGTGTATCGCGGGCCTCCGCTTCTGCAGTGGAGAACCCAGGCCTTGAGGAGGCTGCTGTGGCAAGGATCGTGGAGGGGAAAGACCGATCGCCGATCGGGGACGACGGGCACCAGCCGAATCGGCCCGCACCACCGCCCCCTCGCCGTGTCCAGGGCCTGCTGGCGCGCCTCAGCCTCGACTGACCCGGGCCCTTCCGTGTCATCCCTTGCTTTGCGGACGCACACGTCCTAAGAGGGCGTATCCCGCCTCCCGGTGGGAGATGAGTGGGAGAAAAGTGGGAGATGATCATGGTGTGGTGCTGCAATCAGGCACTAGGAAATGCTAGATAGCGCTACCTGTGCGGCCCTGGTTCAGCCGCCGGATTCGCCCGCGTGCGGGCTCAGCGCACCGGCTCCCACCAGCACGAACAGCACGATGCCGAGCAGGATCCGGTAGTACACGAAGGGCATAAAGCTCTTGGTGGTAATGAAGCGCATGAACCACGCGATCACCGCGTAGCCCACCACGAAGGCGATGACCGTCGCGAAGATCGTCGGGCCCCATGACACATGACCGCCCTCGCCCGCGTCCTTCAGCTCGAAGGCGCCGGAGGCCAGGACGGCTGGGATGGCGAGCAGGAACGAGTAGCGGGCCGCGGCCTCGCGGGTGTAGCCCATCAGGAGGCCGCCGCTGATCGTGGCGCCGGAGCGGGAGACTCCGGGGATGAGGGCCATGGCCTGGCAGACGCCGAAGATCAGGCCGTCGCGTACGCCCAGTTCCTTCAGGCTCTTGCGTTCCTTCACGGCGCGGTGCTTGCCGCCGGTCTCGTCGCGGGCCGCGAGGCGGTCGGCGATGCCGAGGACGATGCCCATGACGATGAGGGTCGTGGCGATCAGGCGCAGATCACGGAAGGGGCCCTCGATCTGGTCCTTGAACGTGACGCCGAGCACCCCGATCGGGATCGAGCCGACGATCACGAGCCAGCCCATCTGCGCGTCGTGGTCGGAGCGCGGCACCTTGCCGAAGAGGGAGCCGAACCACGCCGTGATGATCCGGCCGATGTCCTTGCGGAAGTAGATCAGCACGGCGGCCTCGGTGCCGATCTGGGTGATCGCGGTGAACGCGGCCCCCGGATCGTGCCAGCCCGCGAACGCCGCGGTCAGCCGCAGATGCGCGCTGGACGAGATCGGGAGGAACTCGGTCAGTCCCTGGACGAGCCCGAGGATGAAGGATTCAAGCCAAGACATGGAAACTGCGCCGTCCAAGTACTGATCATGGGCTGCGGGTGCGGTCACGTGCGTCAGGTGAAGGGGGATGCGGCGGTACATGAGCGAGGGGTGATCAAGCCCTCGCCGTGGGGCAGCGTAGCGTCACTTGGTTAAGCGGCTTCCGTCGGACCCTTCGTCGTCCAGCCCGGTGCCTGCGGGTGCGCGGTGAGGTCGTCGTGGCGGACCCGGTCGCCGCAGGCGTGGCAGGTCACGACGGGGAGCATCTCGTGGCCGCAGACGTGCTCGATGACCATCGGGCGGTCGTCGTCCTTGCGCAGGTGGCGGTCGCCCCAGGCCATCAGGGTCATCAGGACCGGTTCGAGTTCCAGGCCTGCCTGCGTGGGGCGGTACTGGAAGCGCTGCGGGCGCTCGCTGTAGGGGATCTTCTCCAGGACGCCCGCGTCCACCAGGCGGCGCAGGCGCGTGGCCAGGACGTCGCGCGGGGCGCCGATGTTGCGCACCAGCTGGTCGAAGCGTCCATTGCCGAGGCAGACCTCGCGCAGGACGAGCAGGGAGTACTTCTCGCCGACGAGGGCGAGGGCGTCGGCGATCGAGCAGGGGCGCGCTTCCTTCATGACGGGCAGTCTAGGGGGATCGAAGGAGAGGGTTTGAATTTCCAACTCACAAGGCTATGGTGAGTTCAGATTTCCTACTCACTGGTAATCGCCCTGGGGGAGTGCGTTCCGTGCCCCTCCACGGCGCCCTAGGAGGACCGCACCATGCGTGACGCCGTCATCGTCGAAGCCGTACGCACCCCGGTCGGCAAGGGCAAGCCCAACGGCTCCCTCGCCCACATCCACCCGGTCGAGCTCCTCGCCCACACCCTGCGCAGCCTCGTGGAGCGCAGCGGTGTCGACCCGGCCCGCATCGACGACGTGATCGGCGGCTGCGTCGACCAGGTCGCCGAGCAGGCCATGAACACCACCCGGTACGCCGTCCTGTCCGCCGGCTTCCCGGAGTCGGTGCCCGCCACCACCGTGGACCGTCAGTGCGGTTCCTCCCAGCAGGCCGTGCACTTCGCCGCTCAGGGCGTCATCTCAGGTGCGTACGACATGGCCGTCGCCTGCGGTGTGGAGTCGATGAGCCGCGTACCGATGTGGTCGAACGTCCCCGCGGGCGCCGACCCCTTCGGGCCCGGCGTCGCCGAGCGCTTCCCCGAAGGGCTCGTCCCGCAGGGCATCAGCGCCGAACTCATCGCCGCCAAGTGGTCGATCGGGCGTGAGCGGATGGACGCCTTCGCGACGACGTCGCACCAGCGTGCCGCGCGGGCCTGGGACGACGGCCTCTTCGACGCGGAGGTCGCCCCGATCGAGGGCGTCACCCGCGACGAGTCCGTACGCCCGGCCACCACTCCGGAGATCCTCGCCGGCCTGAAGCCGGCTTACGAAGACGCGGTTTTTGGTGAGCGCTTCCCGCAGATCGACTGGTCCGTCACGGCGGGCAACACCAGCCCGATCAATGACGGGGCGTCCGCCGTCCTCATCACCACCAGCGAGAACGCGGCACGCCTTGGGCTGCGCCCGTTGGCTCGGCTGCACAGCTTCGCCGTGACCGGATCCGATCCGCTCCTCATGCTGACCGGCGTCCTGCCCGCCACCGAGAAGGTGCTGCGCAATGCCTCGCTGAGCCTCGACGACATCGACCTCTTCGAGGTCAACGAGGCGTTCGCGAGCGTCGTGCTGGCTTGGCTGCAGGAGACTGGCGTCGACCCGGAGAAGGTGAATGTCCACGGGGGCGCGATTTCGTTGGGGCATCCCCTGGGTGCGAGTGGCACGCGGCTCATGACCACCCTGGTGCATGCCATGCGGGTGCGCGGCGCGCGCTTTGGGCTGCAGACCATGTGCGAGGCCGGGGGCCTTGCCAACGCCACCATTCTTGAAGCGTTGTAGCACCCTCTCGTCTGCGGGTGCGTCTCGGCTGGGCGCGCAGTTCCCCGCGCCCCTTCGGGGCGCCCCTAGCGGCCGCGCAGGTGGTGGCGCTTGCGCCAGGCGATCAAGGCGCCCGCCAGGCCCGTCACCGCGATGAAGCCCATCGCGATCAGGAAGGCGGGGGACGTGGGCGTCGAGGCGCGGGCGCCTGCGACGACGTACGCGGCGGTGTTCGGGATCGAACCCAGGGCCGTGGCGAGCAGGAACGGCAGCCAGCCCATGCGGGACACCGCCGCGCAGTAGTTGGCGGCCGCGAACGGCACCCCGGGGAACAGCCGCACCGCCAGCATCGAGCGGAACCCGTGTCTGCTCAGCTGCCCGTCCGCCGCGTTCAGCCAGCGCCCGCGGAGCAGCGGGCGCAGCGCGTCCTGCCCCAGCATGCGCCCGAGGCCGAAGGCGATCCCGGCGCCGATGACCGTCCCCGCGATCGCCGCCCCGAGCCCCGCCTGCGAGCCGAACAGCGCGCCGGCCGCCAGATTGAGCAGGGGGCGCGGCACGAACGCCGCGGTGCACAGGCCGTACGCGGCAGCGAACACAAGCACCGCGGCGGCACCGCCCAGCTGCCGGGGCCACCCGTCGGAGAGCAGCCGCTGCGGCTCGAAGACCAGCACGCACGCACCGGCCGCCGCGAGCAGCACCACCAGCAACGACAGCCGCGACCACGGCGAGAGCACAGCCCTCGCGCAGCGCACGGCGAGGCCCTGCGGGCGGGCGGCAGCGGCGGTGTCGAGCATCCGGGGAGACTAACCGACATATGTGTGTGATCGCCGTAGGGTGCGTCTCATGAGCGTCACAGTCCCGGGCGTCACCGTCCCGCGCAGCGGCCTGGCCGACACCGTCATGGAGCGGCTCACCGCGACGTACCCGAAGGCGGCCGATCCGCGGCGGGCCGCGCAGGCACAGGCGTACATGAAGGACGTCGCACCCTTCCTGGGCCTGCCCACGCCGCTGCGCCGCGAGCTGACCCGCACCGTGCTCGCCGGGACCCCGCACCCCGACGAGTCGGACTGCGCCGCCATCGCGCTGCGCTGCTGGGAGCTGCCGGAGCGCGAGTACGCCTACTTCGCCGTCGACTATCTGCGCCGCCACGTGCGGCGCCTCTCCTCCGGCTTCCTGCCCGTCGCCCGTCATCTGGTGACCACCGTCTCCTGGTGGGACACGGTCGACCTGCTCGCCGCGCACGTCGTCGGCGGCCTGGTCGCGGCCGACCCGAAGCTCAGGTCGGAGATGGACGCCTGGATCGAGGACGACGACCTGTGGGTGGCCCGCACCGCCCTCCTCCATCAGCTCCGCCACAAGGACGCCACCGACACCGAGCGCCTCTTCGCGTACTGCCTGCGCCAGTGCGGGCACCCCGACTTCTTCATCCGCAAGGCCATCGGCTGGTGTCTGCGCGAGTACGCCAAGACCGACCCGGACGCCGTGCGCGACTTCGTCGAGAGGGAACGCGGCCGTCTGGCGCCGCTCTCGGTGCGCGAGGCGCTGAAGAACCTCTGACCGGCGGGCACGCCAACTGCCGTGCGGCGAAAACCATTCGACGTGCCCCCGCCCGTCGGCGATGATCTGCGACATGTTCCGGCACGCCTTTCCCGCAGCTTCGACCGCAGTCGCGGTCGCTGCGCAGGCTGCCGTCTTCCTTGGCGCCGCACTTCCCGTCGACGGCGCCCGACGCTGACCCTCCCCGGACACTCCGGCGGACCCCCTAGGGGGAGGGTCGGTTCGGCCCCGGGGTCCCCGTCCCGCGCCCGTACCCGATGACGTGCGCCCA
>NZ_JBHYIG010000228.1:0-16196 GCF_042740015.1 Streptomyces sp. NPDC059037 | reverse complement strand
CTCCCAGCCCCACCCCCCCGGCCCCCACCCCCCGCCCGCCCCCGGGCGGGGGGGGGGCGGCGGCCCCCCTCCGGTCCCCCCGGGACCCCGCGGGGGGCGCGGGAGCGCCCTCTGCCGGTGCCGCGAGTCGGGGCAATGCCCGCCCGACCGTCATTCCCGCCCTCCAGGAATGGGCCGGCGGTGACGGCGCCCACCGGCTCACCCCGGAGTCTCGGGTCGTCGTCTCCGCTGAGGATGCCGGTCAACTTCTCGTCCTGGCGCAGCAGTTGACGCGGGACATCGCCGACATCACAGGGCTGAAGCTCGCCGCGCCCCGCGCCGTCCGCCGCTCACGTGCCGCCGACGGCGAGATCCTGTTGCGCCTCGATGCGGCCGCCCGGCACGCCAAGGGCGGCGACCTCTACGCCCGCGAGGGGTATGAACTCGCGGTCAGGGCCGATGCCGTCACCATTACCGCGCCCGCCTACAGCGGTGTCTACTACGGCACCCGCTCCCTCCTGCAGATCCTTCTCCATGACGAGCAGCGCTCCCGCGTGCCCGTCGGGACCGCGCAGGACTGGCCCAACTACCGTCTGCGCGGCTTCATGCTGGATGTCGGGCGGCGCTTCTTCACGCCCGGATTCGTGCGGGACTACCTGCGCGTCATGGGGTGGTTCAAGCTCAATGATCTTCAGCTCCATCTCAACGACAACGAGATCAAGGCCCCGGGCGGCGACTGGAGCAAGGCCTACGACGCCTTCCGGCTGCGGAGCGACGCTGCCGAGTGGGAGGGGCTCGCGGCGCCCGACGGGTCGTACTCGCGTGCCGACTGGGACTCCTTCGAGGACACGGCCGCCCTGCACGCCGTGCAGCTCACGCCGGAGATCGACGCCCCGGCCCACTCGCGTTCCTTCGTACGCTTCCGGCCCTCGCTCGGGCTCGACGGCGGCAACTCCGACCACCTCGACCTCGCCAAGCCCGAGACCACAGCCTTTATGAAGGCGGTCTTCGAGGAGTTCGTGCCGTGGTTCCGCAGTCCCGAAGTGCACTACGGGGCCGACGAGTACACCGGACCCGAAGCCCAGTACCGCGCGTACTTCAACGACATGGCGGAGCATCTGCGCAGCCTCGGCAAGCATCCGCGTGCCTGGGGGAGCCTGACCGAGATGGCCGGTTCGGCGGACGGGTACGACCGTGACGTCACCGTCCACAGCTGGAACAACGGCTGGTACGGGCCGCAGGCCGCCAAGGCCGACGGCTACGAGATCGTGAACACGAATGATGCGCTGTTGTACGTGGTGCCGTTCGCCGACTACTACCACGGGCACGGGCTCGACGGCCGCTATTTGTACGACAGTTGGGAGCCGCACGTCTTCCCGGGGAGCGAGAGTCTGGACCCCGGCGATCCGCAGCTGCGGGGTGCCATGTCCGCCGTGTGGAACGACCTCGTGCATGCCACGTATACCCAGCAGGACGTGCACGGCCTCATCGAGAAGACGTACGGCACCCTTGCCCAGAAGATGTGGAGCGGCGGCGAACAGAGCCTCGACTACGGGGAGTTCACCGCGCTGCTGCGGCGCGGGGCGCGGGGCCCCGGGCTCTCCACCGTGACCCCGACACTGGCCGATCCCGACGAGCTCGCCTTCGGTGCGGCCGCGACCGCGTCGTCGGGTGCGCATGCGTCGTACATGTCCGACGGCAGCCACGTCACCTGCTGGACCAGTGCTACCGAGGCGGGGGGACCGTGGGTGCGGGTCGACCTCGGAGAGGTGCGGCACGTGGGGCGGGTGCGGTTGGACTGGGGGCGGGAGCACGGCCGTTCGTACGACGTCGAGGTTTCGGACGACGGGAGCGCGTGGCAGAAGGTCGCCTCCCGGCGGGGGCTTGAGCGGGCCGGCTGGGACGAGCTGGAGTTCGGGGGTGTGGCGGCGCGGTACGTCCGGGTGCGGGGGCGGGAGAGCGGACGGGTGCGGTGGGTGCTGTGGTCCGTGCAGGTCTTTGACGTCCCTGATCTGGCTCGGGGGCGGAAGGCGACGGCTTCTTCCGCGGAGACGGCCTCGCTGGGGGCGGAGAACGCGGTCGATGGGGATGCGGGGACTCGGTGGGCCTCGAAGTACACCGATGGTGAGTGGATCGCCGTCGATCTCGGGGAGGAGCGGAGTGTGCGGCGGGTGCTTCTCGACTGGGAGGCGGCTGCCGGGCGGGACTATGACGTGCAGGTCTCGGCCGATGGGGAGTCGTCGGGGTGGCGGACCGTGGCTGAGCGGCGGGGGCGGGAGGAGGCGGGGGTCGACGTGGTCGACCTGCCGTCGGTCGCGGCGCGGTTTGTGCGGATGCAGGGGGTGAAGCGGCAGACGGAGTACGGGTATTCGTTGTACCGGTTCGAGGTGCGGGGGTAGGCCGTAGGCCCTGCGGGGCTCTTTCCCCAATCCCGCCCCTACCCGAATCACTTCCGGCCGCGTGGTGGCCGTAGATCACCGGCTCCGCCGAGTTCGTCCTCAATCGCCGGACGGGCTGAAGAATGCCTACCGCAGGTCCGACGCCTCGAAGACCCCCCGCGCCCCCTCCGCGTCCAGGCGGGCGGACAGGCCGCCGAGCACCTCGGCGCCTGTCCGCAGCAGCCCCCGCTGCTTCGCATCCCGCGCCCCCGCGTCCAGGCGGTGCAGCAGCAACGGGTTCTCCGCGAGCACCTGGGGGTCGAGCTCCACACGGTTGCCCAGGGAGTCGCTCAGGACCAGGCGCGCCGCGACCCCCGGCTCGTGCCGCACCGCGGTCAGCAGGCCCGTACACACGTGACGGCCGCGCAGCAGTCCGCGGACGGCCAGCCACCCCGGGCCCGCCGTCACCCGCACCGGATGCAGGATGACGTACAGGAGCGCCGAAAGCGCCGCCCACAGCCCGGCCCGCACCGCGTCCAGCGTGCCGTTGGCCAGGTCGACGAGCGTGACCAGGAGGAAGAGGGTGAGGGCGCAGAAGGCCGCGGCCCGTACGTCGCCCGCCCAGCGCCGGTCGGACACGGTGTCCTCCGCGGCGCCCTCCCCCGCCTCCACGCCCCTGCCGAGCACCCTGCCCCGTGTCGTCCTGTCATGTCCCATGTGCGGCACCGTAGGCCCGGCACCACGTCGCGTCAGCGGTGTTGACGGGCCGCTTACTCCGCCGCCGTACTCCTTGACGTACCGCTGATGCAACGCCGTGGCCCGCGCGACGCCGAGAGATCCCCGCGCGACCCCCGCGCGACCCCCGTCAAGGACGCGTGAAGATCCCGGCCCGGCGCGCAAGGGAGTCACCAAGACGGCGCGCGGGGCGTGCCGTGCGCCCTGACGCTGGGCATTCCTTCACCACCCCTGCCTGGAGGTACGCCCATGACCACCGTGTCCGAGTCGCCGGACAGCGGCAGCAGCCCCGTCGCCGTCGCCGTCGAGGAACCCCCGGATACCGACGCAGCGGCGGCGGCCCGTGCGGACCGCCATCGGCTGACCGCCGTTCAGGGGCTCGCCGCGCTCTCCCTCGACGCCATGGCCTCCGTCGCGTACGGCCCCGAGGCCATCGTCCTGGTCCTCGCCGCGGCAGGCGGCTACGGCCTCGGCTTCACCCTCCCGGTGACGCTCGGCATCGCCGCCCTGCTCGCCGTGCTCGTCGCCTCCTACCGCCAGGTCATCGCCGCCTTCCCCGACGGAGGCGGCAGCTATGCCGCCGCCAAGACCCACCTGGGGCGCCGGGCCGGGCTTGTCGCAGCGGCCTCGCTCGTCCTCGACTACGTACTCAATGTCGCCGTCGCCGTCACCGCGGGCGTCGCCGCGCTCACCTCCGCCTTCCCCGAGCTGTACGGCGACCGGGTGTGGATCTGTCTGGCGGTGCTCGTCGTCGTCACGGGCGTCAATCTGCGCGGCATCGTCGACTCGGCGAAGGTCTTCATCGCGCCGACCGCGATCTTCGTCGGCGCGATACTCGCGATGGTCGTCGTCGGGCTCTTCCGGGACGGCCCGGTCAGCACGGCCGCCGCCGATGGCCACGCCTCCGTCCTCGCCGACAACGCCACCACGGTCGGCGCGCTGCTCCTGCTCAAGGCGTTCGCCTCGGGCTGCTCCGCGCTCACGGGCGTCGAGGCGATCGCCAACGCCGTGCCCTCCTTCCGCGCCCCGCGCGTCAAGCGCGCCCAGCACGCGGAGGTCGCGCTCGGCGCGCTGCTCGGCGTGATGCTGATCGGCCTGTCCGTGCTGATCTCCCGCTTCGGTCTGCAGCCGGTCGAGGGTGTCACCGTCCTCGCCCAGCTCGCGGACGCCTCACTCGGCCACAACTGGGCTTTCTACGTCGTGCAGTTCGCGACGATGATCCTGCTGGCCCTCTCCGCCAACACGTCCTTCGGCGGCCTGCCCGTCCTGATGAGCCTGCTCGCCCGGGACAACTATCTCCCGCATGTCTTCGCGCTGAAGGCCGACCGCCAGGTCCACCGGCACGGCGTCCTCGCGCTCGCGCTGGTGTCGGCCGCGCTGCTCGTCTTCTCCGGCGGCGACACCAACACCCTCGTGCCGCTCTTCGCGATCGGCGTGTTCGTCGGCTTCACGCTCTGCCAGACCGGCATGGTGCTCCACTGGCACAAGGCGGGCAAGCCCGCGAAGGCCCTGCTCAACGGCTTCGGGGCGGTGCTCACCGGCATCTCGGCGGTGGTCGTCACGGCCACCAAGTTCACCGAGGGCGCCTGGCTGATCGTGCTCGCGCTTCCGGCGATCGTGCTCTGCTTCGAGGCCGTGCACCGCGCCTATCTCAGGATCGGCGACGACCTGGGTCTGGGGCGCGTCCCGGAGCCTCCGCACCGCGACCACTCCCTGGTCATCGTCCCCGTGTCGAACCTCTCCCGCCTCACCTGCGAGGCGCTGGGCGCCGCCGTCTCGCTCGGCGACGAGGTCCGCGCCGTCACCGTCACCCATGCCGACCCCGAGGACCGGCGCGCCGCCGAGGCGCTGCGCCGCGACTGGGAGCTGTGGAACCCGGGTGTCGACCTGGTGGAGCTGCCCTCGCAGACGCGCACCGTCGGGCGGCCGGTGTCGGCGTACGTACGGAGGATTTACACGTACCACCCCACCACCCGAGTCACCGTCCTGATCCCCGAGGTGGAGCCCGCCCATGTCTGGCAGCGGCTGCTGCAGAACCAGCGCGGCTCGGTCCTCGCGCACGCGGTGCGCCGCGACACGGACGCGGTCATCTGCCGACTGCGGTTCCGTCTTGCAGCGGGGCGGCGCCGGTCCTAGCGTCGGCGCCATGAGCGGAAGCGCGAGCCATGCGGGTGCGGGCAAGAAGTTCACCGGAAGCGCGGGCAAGAAGATCACCGAGAAGTTGTCGGACGAGGCGCTGCGCGAGGCGACCGGCAGGGACTGGCCGCAGTGGTTCGCCCTGCTCGACGCCTGGGACGGCACGTCCCGCAACCACACCGAGATCGCCCGCCACGTCCGCGAGGACCACGGCGTCGACGGCTGGTACGCCCAGTCCGTGGCCGTCGGCTACGAACAGGAGCGCGGTCTTCGCGAGGTCGGCCAGAGCAGCACGGGCGAGTGGCGGACCAGCGGCAGCAAGACGATCGACGCCACGGCGGCGCGGGTGATCGAGGCGTTCACCGACGAAGGCCTGCGGGCGCGGTGGCTGCCGGACGTCGACTTCACCGTGCGCACGCAGCGCCCCGCCAAGTCGGTGACCGCCGACTTCAAGGACGCGGACGGCGGGGGCGCCGGGCGCATCTCCGTGACGCTCACGGTGAAGGCGCCGGGGAAGACGGTGGTGGGGGTCGGCCACGAGAAGCTGCGGGACGCGGCGGAGGTCGCGGCGTACAAGTCCTTCTGGAAGGACCGCCTTGCCGCGCTGAAGTCCCTTCTTGAGCAGGGGAGTTAGCGGGCGGGGCGGGAGGGCCTGGTTAACCCTTCAGCTCCCCGTACTCGACCCCGGTCAACCCCTCCGACGCCTCCCACAGCCGCCCCGCGCCCACATCGTCCCGCGTCCACCCTGCCCGCCAGGACCTCGCAGGCGCCCCGCGCCACCCCAGGAGCCTCGGCCCGGTGAAGGAATCCGGCCGCACTCCCGGTGCCGTGGCCGCGAACAGCGTGGGCAGCGCGCCCGCGTCGGCCGACTGCGCGACCAGGCCGTTGCCGATCCGCATGAAGCGCTCGGCCGCCTTGCGGCCCTCCATCCGGGGTGCGGCCGCCTGGAGGTTCGTCGACGCGTAGCCGGGATGCGCCGCCGCGGCCACCACATCGGAGCCGGCGGCCGCGAGGCGCCGCGCCAGTTCGTGGACGAAGAGCAGGTTCGCCGTCTTGGAGCGGCCGTAGGCGATCCAACGCCGGTAGTTCCGCTCGCTGTTGAGATCGTCGATGTCGATGTTCGCCACGGCGTGCATGCCGCTGGACACCGTGACGATCCGCGCGCCCGGCGTCCGCAGGAGCAGCGGCAGGAGCAGTCCCGTGAGCGCGAAGTGGCCCAGGTGATTGACGCCGAACTGCGTCTCGAAGCCGTCCACCGTCTGCCGGTACGGGAGCGCCATCACCCCCGCGTTGTTGATGAGCAGATCGAGACCGCCCTGCGTCTCACTCTCGTACGACGCCGCGAACTCCCGTACGGAGCCCAGATCGCCGAGGTCGAGTCTCCTGAACTCTGCCTTCGCGCCCGGTATTTCGGAACGCAGCCGGGCCAGCGCCCGCGACCCGCGCTCCTCGCTGCGGCAGGCGAGGACCACGCGCGCGCCACGGCGGGCGAGTTCGCGTGCCGTGACATAGCCGATGCCGCTGTTGGCTCCGGTGACCACGGCCGTGCGGCCGCTCTGGTCGGGGATGTCGCTCGCGTTCCAGCCCGCCATGGCGCGGCTCCCTCTGCTTGAGTGCACGACTGTTCTTACTTGAGAGTAAGTGGAAGTCTTGCTTGAGGTAAGGGGAAGCGTGCCGTCGGCGACAGAGGGATGCCTCAGGCGGCCGCACCCCCATCGATCACCAGGTCCGCCCCGACCACCGACGCCGCGTCGTCCGAGGCGAGGTACAGCACGGCCGCGGCGACCTCCGCGGTCGTGGACACCCGGCCCAGCGGCGTCGCGTTCTTCATCCGCTCCGTGCGCTCGGCCCCGCTCTCGCCCGGAAGCAGCGACATGCTGGTGTCCGACGAGCCGGGGCTCACGGCGTTGATCCGTACCCCGTCCTGGATGTGCTCGGCCGCGGCGCCCTTGGTCAGGATGGAGACGGCCGCCTTGGTGGTGGCGTACGCCGTAGTGCCCGGACGGCGGGTGTGGGTGCCCAGGACCGACGCGATGTTCACGATCGCCCCGCCGCCCGGCTGGGTCCGCATCTGCTTCACCTCGGCCCGCAGTGCGAGGAACACCCCGGTGACATTGATGTCGAGCAGCGTCCGCCAGTCGTCCTCGGGCAGATCGGCGACCGGCTGCCCCGCACGCAGGACGCCGGCGTTGTTGACGGCCACGTCGAGCGAGCCGAACCGCTCGACCGTGGTGGAGACGAGGGTCGCGAGATCCGCGCTCCGGGTCACGTCGGCGGTGACGGCGAGCGCGCTGCCGCCGGCCTCCTCGATGAGCCCCACGGTCTCCTTGAGCGGGCCCTCCGTGCGCCCGGCGACGACGACGTTCGCACCCTCCGCGGCCAAGGCGAGCGCGATGGCCCGGCCGAGGCCGGAGCCGCCGCCGGTGACGAGGGCGGTGCGGCCGGTGAAGCGGGTGCGCGGTCCTGAAGTCATGACAGAGCTCTTTTCTTGAACGATCGGTTCAGTATGAGGGCATGAAAAAGAGGATCAAGGGGTGAGCCGGAATTTCAGTCGGGCATTCAGTCGAGCAGGCTCAGTGCCTGCTCCGCCGCGTCCCGCACCCGCGCCGGATCCTGCGACGCCTTGCCGACCACGCGCAGCCCCTGCATCAGGGTCAGCAGCATGCGCGCGAGGGCGAGCGGATCGCGGTCCTCCGGAAGCTCGCCCTGCGCCTGTGCGCGGACGAGCGCCGAGTGCAGCAGCGTCTCGATGTGCTCCCAGCTGCGCTCGACGCAGCGGGCGGCCGCCGCGTCGTGCGGTCCGAGCTCGGCCGCCGTATTGGTGATGAAACAGCCGTTCAGGCGGGCGTCATCGGAGGCGGACTCGCTCCCGAAGCGGCGCACCACCGCGCGTACGGCGGGCAGTGCGGGCCCCGGCTGCGAGAGCTCGGCGAGCAGAAGGGGGTTCTGGAACTGGGCGTACCGGTCGAGCGCCTTCATGTACAGCTCGTGCTTGTTGCCGAACGTGGCGTAGATGCTGGCGCGCCCGATGCCGAGCGCCTCGACGAGGTCGGCCATCGACGTCGCCTCGTAGCCGCGCCGCCAGAACAGCTCTAGGGCCGACTGGAGCGCGGCGTCCGGATCGAATTCCTTGGTCCTGGCCACGAGGGAAGAGTAGGCGTTACTGGAACGGGCGGTCAAGTAACCCCGTCGAGCGAGTCAGGCAAGCCGCACCGTATGCGTCTCCACCGTCACCGAGTCGTCGTCCAGGCACCGGCCCGTCTCCAGGTCGAAGCGCTGCTTCAGGAGCGGCGACGCGACGAACGGGCGTCCGCCCGCCGCGCCGAGCAGCCCGCGCGAGAGCACCGCCGCGCCGGTGAACGGGTCGCGGTTGTCGATCGCGTACGCGCGGCCCGCGCGGTCGATGAAGAGTGCGGCCTGGCGGCCGTCGGGGAGCAGGGCGGCGATGCCCCGGCCCGGCTGCAGCCGTGCGCGGTCGCAGACCTCGAACCAGTCGTCGTCCAGGCGGAGTTGAACGCTCATCGGGACAGTCATCAGGATGCTGCACCTTCCAGGTCGCGAGGGCGGGAGCCGATGCTCAGCAGCGGCAGGTCGGGCTTGATCTGGTCCCGCTCGGGGACGAAGCTCACCGTGGGGTCCGGGACGTCCGGCGCGTTCACGAAGGACACGAACCGGGCGAGCCGCTCGGGGTCGTTGATGGTCTCGGACCACTCGTCGCGGTAGTGCGCGACATGGTCGGCCATCAGGGCCTCGAGCTCGGAGCAGATGCCGAGCGAGTCGTGCACGACCACATCGCGTACGTGGTCGAGGCCGCCCTCGATCCGCTCGAGCCAGGTCGAGGTGCGCTCAAGGCGGTCCGCCGTGCGGATGTAGAACATCAGGAACCGGTCGATGAGGCGCACCAGTTCGGCGTCGGACAGGTCCTGCGCGAGCAGGTCCGCGTGGCGCGGGGTCGCGCCGCCGTTGCCGCCCACGTACAGGTTCCAGCCGCTCGACGTGGCGATCACCCCGAAGTCCTTGGACTGCGCCTCGGCGCACTCGCGCGCACAGCCGGATACGGCGGACTTCAGCTTGTGCGGGGAGCGCAGGCCCCGGTAGCGCAGCTCCAGATCGATCGCCATCCGCACCGAGTCCTGCACGCCGTAGCGGCACCAGGTCTGCCCGACGCACGACTTCACCGTCCGCAGCGACTTGCCGTACGCGTGACCCGACTCGAAGCCCGCGTCCACCAACCGCGCCCAGATCATGGGGAGTTGTTCGACGCGGGCGCCGAACATGTCGATGCGCTGGCCGCCGGTGATCTTCGTGTAGAGCCCGAAGTCCCGTGCCACCTCGCCGATCACGATCAGCTTGTCCGGGGTGATCTCGCCGCCGGGGATGCGCGGGACGACCGAATAGGAGCCGTTCTTCTGGAGGTTGGCGAGGAAGTGGTCGTTCGTGTCCTGGAGGGAGGCCTGCTCGCCTTCGAGTACGTAGCCGTCGGCGCCGATCGTCGGGGCGAGCGAGGCGATGATCGAGCCGACCGCCGGCTTGCAGGTCTCGCAGCCCTCGGTGCCGCGGGCCGCCTCGCGGCCGTGGGCGTCGAGGAGCTGCCGGTAGGAGGTGATGCCCAGGGTGCGGACGATCTCGTACAGCTCTTGGCGGGTCTGGCCGAAGCAGCCGCACAGCCCCTTGTCGACCTCGACGCCCGACGCCTCCAGCTCGTCGTTGACCAGCTGGCCCAGCACCTTCACACAACTGCCGCAGCCCGTACCGGCCTTGGTGCACTTCTTGACCTCGGGCACGGTCGTGCAGCTGTGCTCGGTGACGGCGCCGCGGATCGTGCCCTTGGTGACGTTGTGGCAGGAGCAGATGACCGCGGAGTCCGGCAGCGAGGACGGGCCGATCGACACCGGGCCGCCCGCGCCCGCGGGAAGGACCAGCTGCTCCGGCGAGACCGGCGGCACACTGCCGGTCAGCGGCCGAAGGACGCCGTACGCCTCAGCGTCGCCGACCAGGACACCGCCGAGCAGCTCGCCGCCCGGACCGATGACCAGCTTCTTGTACGTTCCCGAGCGCGAGTCGGAGTAGACGACGTCCAGGCAGTCCTCGGCCGTGCCGTGCGCGTCGCCGAAGGAGGCGACGTCCACGCCGAGCAGCTTGAGCTTGGTGGAGAGATCGGCGCCGGTGAAGCTCGACTCCTCGGCGGCGATCGCCGCGGCGGCCGTGTCGGCCATCTCGTAGCCGGGCGCGACCAGGCCGTAGACCCGGCCGTCCGAGGCCTGCGCGCACTCGCCGATCGCGTACACGTCCGGGTCGCTGGTGCGGCACTGCTCGTCGACGGTGATGCCGCCGCGCTCGCCCACCGACAGGCCGGTGTCACGGGCGAGTTGGTCGCGGGGGCGGACGCCCGCCGAGAACACCACCAGGTCGGTGGCGAGTTCACTGCCGTCCGACAGCTTCATCCCGCTGACGGCGCCCTCCGTGCTGACGATCTCCTGGGTGCCGACGCCCGTGTGCACGCTCAGGCCCATGTTGGTGATGGTGCGCAGGAGTGCCGCGCCGCCGCCCTCGTCGACCTGCACCGGCATCAGGCGCGGCGCGAACTCCACGACGTGCGTGTCGAGTCCGAGCCCGCGCAGCGCGCCCGCCGCCTCCAGGCCGAGAAGGCCGCCGCCGACCACGGCACCGGTCTTCGCGTACGTCTTCGCGTACTCCTCGATGGCCAGCAGGTCCTCGATGGTGCGGTAGACGAAACAGCCCGTCGTGTCCTTGCCCGGCACCGGCGGCACGAAGGGGAAGGAGCCGGTGGCGAGGACGAGCGTGTCGTAGGCGAAGGTCTGCCCGGAGCGCGCGGTGACGGTCTTCGCGTCCCGGTCGACGGACTCGGCGGGGTCGCCCACGTACAGCTCGATGCCGTGCTTCTCGATGAACTCCGGGTCCGTGAGGGAGAGTTCGTCGGGCGTGCGGCCCGAGAAGTACGAGGTGAGCTGTACGCGGTCGTAGGCGGGGCGCGGCTCCTCGCACAGGACGACCACGCGGTGCGTGTCGGTCAGACCGCGAGCGGCCGCGGCCTCCAGGAAGCGCTGGCCGACCATGCCGTGCCCGACGAGCACGATGGTGCTCCGGGCGGTGCTGTGGCGGGGGGTGTCCGTGGGCATGTCAGAGGCCTCCGAATGGGGTATCCCCTGCCCGAGCGCAGTCGAGAGCTTGGGGAAGGGTGAGCAGGTGGAGCAAGGGGCTGCCGTCGTCCTCGGGCAGCGGGTCGTCGGACTCCCATGCGCGGGCGAGCGCGCCGACGGTGCCGAGCTCGCCGAGCAGGACCCCGCCGACGAGCCGGTCGCCCCGCACGACGACCTTGCGGTAGGTGCCGCGGGTCGCGTCCGCGAGCTGCACCACGTCGTCGTCGGGCCGGGGCTCGGGGTCGCCGAAGGCCGCCAGGTCCAGGGGAGCGGAGCCGGGACGGCCGGTGTGCAGGGTGAGCCGGGTCAGGGCGCGGGTACCGGAGTACGGCCGCGCGCTGTCCGGCGAGAGCAGGGAATCGGCCAGGGCATCGGCCTGTTCGAGGGCGGGCGCCGCCAGGCAGCGCACCTCGCCGGAGTGCTCGGCGCAGTCGCCGATGGCCCGGATGTGCGGATCGGACGTGCGCAGCTCGTCGTCGACCACGATGCCGCGCCGCACGTCGAGCCCGGCGGCCTGGGCGAGGCCGACGCGGGGGCGGACACCGCAGGCGAGCACGGTGAGGTCGGTGCCGAGCAGATAGCCGTCGGCGAGCTCGACCGACCGTACGGCCCCGTCGACCTGCCGCACGCCGCGCACCCGGCACTCGGTGTGCACCTCGACGCCGAGATCGGTCAGGTGCCGGTGGACGAGCTCCGATGCCGCCGGGTCGAGCTGGCGCTCCATGAGCCGGTCGCCCTGCTGGGTGAGGACGACCTGGGCGCCGCGCACGGCGAGCGCGCGGGCGGCGGAGACACCGAGCAGCCCGCCGCCGATGACGACGGCGCGTACGCCCGGACGTATCGCGTCCGAGAGCGCGAGGCAGTCGTCCATGGTCCGGAAGGGGTGCACACCGCGCGGCAGCTCACGGGCGTCCGGCGCGAAGAGACCGCGCAGGGGCGGCAGGACCGGGTTGGAGCCGGTGGCGAGGACGAGCGTCTCGTACCGGACGACCCGGCCGTCCGCGCAGTGCACGAGCCGGTCCTCGCGGTCGACCCGGACGGCACGGGTGCGCAGGAACTCCCCGGGGGCGGCCGGCAGGCCGATGACCTCCGGTCCGTACCGGCCGGCGAGGACATCGGCGAGCAGCACCCGGTTGTACGGCGCGTGCGTCTCCTCGCCGATGAGCACGGCGGCACCCCCGAGCCGCTGGGCGAGCCGAACACCGGCAAGGCCCGCGCCGATCACCGCCACACGTGCGTTCGAGGTTGATGAGGTCATGTACGGCAGCGTGCGTGGGCGGTGTTACCCGTCCGCATCCTCACTGTTTCCCGGGGGGAACGCTGCCCTCAGCGGGGGTGGGGGTGGGGTGTGAGGGGCGCGGCTAGGGGGCGGCCTGCGGTGCCGGTACGCCCGGCGGGGCGCGGTCGGGGGCAGGCGGCGCCGCGGGCGCGATGGTCAGGGTCAGCGCCGTCGCAACCAAGGCGCTCGCCCCGGCGAGGCCCGCCGCCAGTCTGCGGCGCGACTGCAGGGTGGGGCCCTGGACGGGGCCTGCGGGTTTGCGGTGACGTCCCATGTCTCAGATCTCTCGGTGGCGTGGCTCAGAAGGCTCAGAAGGCTCAGAAGGTTCAGAAGGCGAAGCACTCGGCATGGATGCGTTCCTCCGGGACCCCGGCCCGCACCAGCGCCGCCGTCGCCGACGCGGACATCCCCGGCGGCCCGCACAGATAGACGTCGTGCTCGGCGAGGTCCGGCACCAGGTTTCGCAGCGCCTGTGGCGCGAGCGGATCGAAGGACGCGTCGGAACGGCCGAGGAGATAGTGCAGCCCGGCACCCCGGCTCCGGGCGATGCCCTCCAGCTCGTCCCGCAGCACGAGCTGCTCCGTGCTCCCCGCCCGGTAGAGCAGCGTGATGTCCCCGGGCCCGCCGGGCAGCGTCTCGAAGAGGGCCCGCATCGGCGTGATGCCGACCCCGCCCGCGAGCAGCAGCACCTTCCGCCGCGTACGCCGATGAGCGGTCAGCGCCCCGAACGGCCCGGTGGCGAGCACCCGCGTGCCCGGCCTGAGCCGCCGCACCCGCCGGGTGTGGCCGCCGATCGCCTTCACCGTGATCCGCAGGGTGTCGTCCCGCACGGGCGCGGAGAGCGAGAACGGCAGCGCGGTGCGCCACAGCCCGCGCCGCAGAAAGCGCCACCGGAAGAACTGCCCCGGCTCGGCCCGCAGCCCGTCGAGCCCGATGCCCTGCATCACGACCGAGACGACCCCGGGACCTTCGTCGCGTACGCCGATGACGCGCAGGCTGTGCCGGAACGCCTGCCGCACCGGCACGACGACGCGGTACCAGACGAGGAGCACCGCGACGACGGCGTGAAGCAGCGACCAGGCCCACACGGTGAGGACGCTGCCCGCCACATCGGGCCCGGCGAGCTGGTGCACGAAGGCGAGCGCCGCGCCGATGTGGGTCAGCAGATGCACGGCCCGCCACGTCTCGTGCGGGACGCGACGGCGCACCGCACGCGCGGACGTCACGCCGACGGCCACGAACAGCGCGGTGCCGACGGCGGCGAGGGCGAGCCCCGGGTAGCCGAGCAGGTCGAGCGTGGCGTCGACCAGGTCGGTGTCGGCGTGGGCGGCGTATCCGCACAGGGCGAGGAGCGCGTGGCCCAGGCAGAGGGAGAGGACGTAGCGGCCGCCGAGCGCGTGCCGCCGCGCGAGCCGGTCGGCGCCGACGCCGTGCTCGACGGCGGGGACGCGGGCCATCAGGAACAGCATCACGAGGATCCCGTAGCCGGCCAGCAGCCCGGTCAGATGCGCGCCGGTCGCGAAGAGCACGTCGAGCCGCGCCGACGGCTCGGCCTGCGCGGCCCACAGGGCGGTGACGGCGACCGCACCGCCGACGATGCCCGCACGGAGGGCGGCGGGGCTGACGCGGAGTGCGGGGCACGCGGCGGGTCGGGGATGGGCTGCCTCGGTGGTCACGGCCGCAGCGTAGGCGGGCGGTGCGCCTGAAAGCGGCTGGTCAGAGGGGTATCCGTGATCCTTAAGGCGGACTTGAGGATGGGCTTAATGAGGGTTAAGCATCGGGAGTATTCAGCCTGTCGAGGGGGTCCCCCCTGCTCTTTAAGAGCTTGGGGGAGCTTGAGGACGATCTCGGCGAAGCCGGTGATCGACGGCGCGCGAACCTCTGAAGACCCTCAACTCTCCCCGGTTTTCATAGACCGAATGATCAACGCTCCATAGGGTCGCGATCATGCCCGACATATCGCTGACCACCGTCGTCGTCCTCTGTATCGCCGCCCTCGCGGCCGGCTGGATCGACGCGGTGGTCGGCGGCGGCGGGCTGCTTCTGCTGCCCGCGCTGCTGATCGGGCTTCCGGGGTCGACGCCGGCCGCGCACGCCCTCGGGACGAACAAGGCCGTCGCCATCGTCGGCACGACCGGCGCCGCGGTGACGTACGTACGCAAGACGCCCGTCGACGTGCCGACCGCCGTGCGCATCGGGCTCGCCGCGCTCGCCGGGTCGATGGGCGGCGCCGTCTTCGCCGCGGGGATGAGCACCGAGGTGCTCAAGCCCGTCATCATGGTCGTCCTTGTCGCCGTCGGCGCCTTCGTCATCTTCAAGCCCGACTTCGGCACCGCGCCCGCCGCCCGGCCCGCCTCGCCCAAGAGGATCCTCGCCGCGATCGGCCTCGCGGGCCTCGGCATCGGCTTCTACGACGGGCTCATCGGCCCCGGCACCGGCACCTTCCTGGTGCTCGCGCTCACCGCCGTGCTCCACCTCGACCTGGTGGCGGCCTCCGCCACCGCCAAGATCGTCAACTGCTGCACCAACGCGGGCGCCCTCGCGATGTTCGCCTGGCAGGGCGCGGTCCTGTGGCAACTGGCCGGTCTGATGGCCGTGTTCAACCTCGCGGGCGGCATGTTCGGCGCGCGCACAGCGCTGAAGAAGGGCAGCGGCTTCGTCAGGGTCGTGCTGCTGACCACCGTGTTCGGGCTCGTGGCCAAGATGGCGTACGAGCAGTGGGTCGCCTAGCCGCAGGCGCACGTCCGGAGTCTCAGCGCACGCCCGTCAGATGGGCGAAGACGACCACGTTGCCCTCGTAGCCGGTCTTGCGCGAGTACGTGCCGCCGCAGGTGATGACCCGCAGCTCGGGGCGGTCCGCCGCGCCGTACACCTTCTCGTCGGGGAAGTTCGTCGCGGCGTAGACCTCGTTCGCGTCGACGGTGAACACCGCCACGCTGCCGTCCCTGCGTTCGACCTCGATGGTGCGGCCCTTGGTCAGGCCGCCCAGGTCGTAGAAGACGGAAGGGCCATCGGCGTTGTCGACGTGCCCCGCCACGACGGCGGTCCCGGTCTCGCCGGGCGTGGTCCCCGACTCGTACCAGCCCGCGAGATGCGTCTTGTTCGGCGGCGGTACGTCGAGGCTGCCCTGGCGGGTGAGGCCGAGCCCCATGAGCGGCGCGTCGACCCGGATGGAGGGGATCCGGATCCGGTCGGGCGGCGACGGGGGAAGCGCGGACGACGCGGGGGCGGGGCCGATGCCGGTGCCCGCCGACGCCGACGCCGAAGCGGCCTGCGCGGCGGACGGCTGCGGCGGCGGGCCCGGACCGGCGCCGTTGTGCAGCAGCCACGCGCCGGAGCACAGGGCGACGGCGGTGACCGCCCCTATCGCGGAGTTGAGGGTCCTTCTGCGCATACGTGTTCGTCCTCCTCGGGGTCGGGGAGTCCGGCCCCTCGTCCCCCGCCCCCTCCCCGAGGGTCATCGCGGGCCGGGCGGGGGGGGGGGGGTGGGGGTCCGGGGGAGCGCGGTGGGTGTCCGGCAGATCCAGT
>NZ_JBHYIG010000227.1:0-16235 GCF_042740015.1 Streptomyces sp. NPDC059037 | reverse complement strand
CCTACCCGGCCCCAAACACCCGCCGGCACCCCCCCCCCCACCAATGGCCCCCCCCCCCCCGGGGCCGGGCCGCGCCCCCCCAACCGCCCGGCGCCCGTCGCCGTGCCGTCCACGGCTCCCGCGGCCGACGGCAGCGAGGGCCGCTACGACCAGGCGGCCACCATGTACCCCACGCCGTACGGCGCGTCCTCGTAGAGCAGCTCGCCGCTCAGGCCCGCGCCCTCGGCGGCGCCCGCGAGCACCTGCCACGGCGCCCGGCCCGCCGCCTTCAGCTCGTACGCCAGCTGCTCGTCCAGGCCCTTGAGCGCCTCGACGTCCGCGGCACCCAGCGCACGCGCGACCTCCGCGTCGAATCCGGCCGCCCGCTCGTCCAGATACCCCGGCGCCTTCAGCGTGCGGCACGCGCTGGCGTCGCCCATCACCAGCAGCGCCACCCGGTCCGCCCGCGTCGCGATGTCCCCTCCGACTTGAATACACCGCTCGGCCCCGAGAGGTTCCCCCACGCCGAGACCGTCCAGCGGGGCGGCCGACCATTCCGTGCGTCCCAGCAGCCAGGCGGCGACGGCGAGCGAGGGCGGCAGTGCACGCTCTGCCGCGCCGTCAGCGGCTTCGTCGGCAGAGGCGCCCAGCCGTACGCCAAGGTCCACTCCGAAGCCGCGGAAGGACCCACGGGCCCCCTGCGGATGCCACCCGCGCCCGCTCTGTTCCGCGGGTCCGACCACGACGAGCCGGTCGGGCCGTGCGACGGCGAGCACCCCGATGGCGTCCGTGCACGCGGCGCGCGCGGCGTCCAGTTCGGGGGCGGCACCCGCGGCGACCTCGGGCACGAGCAGGGGCGGGCAGGGGCAGACGGCTGCGGCGACAAGCATGATCCGCAGCGTAACGCCACTAGTAGGCGATCGGGCCCGAGTCCCACTCCAGCTCGGAGACCTGGAAGCGGTAGGGGAAGGAACCGCCGGACATGCCGTCGCCGATCACCAGCCAGCCGTCGCTGACGCGGTAGCGCCGTACCCGTACGGGATTCCGCGGGTGCTTGGGGCGGTACAGGCGCACGAACTCGCCGAACTGCTCCCACGCCTGCGCGCGCGTACCGTCCACCGTGGCCATCAGCTCGAACTGATGCCAAGCGCCCGGCCCTGGAGGGTTCTGCATCAGCAGAGCCCAGCGCGCCGTGGCGTCCCCGTCCCCCGTCATCGCCGTCTCTCCCCGGTCAGTCGCAGCCGCAGCCGCTGCCGGAGGCCACGGGCAGCGGCTCCGGAGCGCCGATCTTCGGCAGCCCCAGCATCACGCCCACGGGCTTGGCCGCCGCCTCCGTGTTGCGCTTCTCCCAGGCGTCGCCCGCGCCCGTGCGCCGCACGCCGAGCACGGCGCCCTCGGCGAGCAGGTGGTGCGGCGCCGCATAGGTGATCTCGACCGTCACGACGTCACCGGGGCGCACCTCGGTGTCCGGCTTGGTGAAGTGGACCAGGCGGTTGTCGGGGGCGCGCCCGGAGAGGCGGTGCGTGGCGCCGTCCTTGCGGCCCTCGCCCTCGGCGACCATCAGCTCCAGGGTCCTGCCGACCTGCTTCTTGTTCTCCTCCCAGGAGATCTCCTCCTGGAGGGCGACCAGACGCTCGTAACGCGACTGGACGACCTCCTTGGGGATCTGCCCCTCCATGGTCGCCGCCGGCGTACCGGGCCGCTTGGAGTACTGGAAGGTGAAGGCGTTGGCGAAGCGGGCCTCGCGGACGACGTGCATCGTCTGCTCGAAGTCCTCCTCGGTCTCCCCGGGGAAGCCGATGATGATGTCGGTGGAGATCGCGGCGTCCGGCATGGCGGCGCGGACCTTCTCGATGATCCCCAGGAAGCGGTCCTGGCGGTACGAGCGGCGCATCGCCTTCAGGATGGGGTCCGAGCCGGACTGCAGCGGCATGTGCAGCTGCGGCATCACGTTCGGCGTCTCGGCCATCGCGGCGATCACGTCGTCCGTGAAGTCGCGCGGGTGCGGCGATGTGAAGCGCACGCGCTCCAGGCCCTCGATCTTGCCGCAGGCACGCAGAAGCTTGCTGAAGGCCTCGCGGTCACCGATGTCCGAGCCGTACGCGTTCACGTTCTGCCCGAGCAGGGTGATCTCCGAGACGCCCTCGCCGACCAGGGTCTCGATCTCGGCGAGGATGTCGCCGGTCCTGCGGTCCTTCTCCTTGCCGCGCAGGGCGGGCACGATGCAGAAAGTGCAGGTGTTGTTGCAGCCCACGGAGATGGAGACCCACGCCGCGTACGCGCTCTCGCGGCGCGTGGGCAGCGTCGAGGGGAACGCTTCCAGGGACTCGGCGATCTCGACCTGTGCCTCCTCCTGGACGCGGGCGCGCTCCAGGAGCACCGGCAGCTTGCCGATGTTGTGCGTTCCGAAGACGACGTCGACCCACGGGGCCTTCTTGACGATCGTGTCGCGGTCCTTCTGGGCGAGGCAGCCGCCGACGGCGATCTGCATGCCGGGCCGCTTGGTCTTCATCGGCGCCAGGCGGCCGAGGTTGCCGTACAGACGGTTGTCGGCGTTCTCGCGGACGGCGCACGTGTTGAAGACGACCACGTCGGCGTCGCCGTCCGAGCCTTCGGGCGCGCGTTCGTAGCCGGCGCCCTCAAGGAGACCGGAGAGGCGCTCCGAATCGTGGACGTTCATCTGGCACCCGTAGGTGCGTACCTCGTATGTTCCCTTGACGCCCACTGCCTGTCCCCGGTCTCCGCTGCTCATGTGACAAGGGTAGGTGGTCCCGGAAGTACCTCCGGGCCGGGAACCCCGGCCGCGGGACCGGGGGCGGGTTCATGAGGCCGCACCCAGGGCGGCGAGCAGCCGGGGCGCGGACTTCGCCGCAGCGGCGGTGTCCTTGCCGTCGGCGGCTTCACGCAGCTCACGGAGCGCGTCGTCAACGGCCGCGGCCTTGTCGGCCGAGGTGCCGGGGCGGACCCGGTCCCAGGTGAGTTCGAGGCTGGTGACATCGCCGGCGACCGAGCCCTTGTCCCCTGCGTCCGCGTCGATCGTCAGCTGGTGTGCCCACAGATCCATCCGGTCCGCCTCTACGGAGACCAGCGGTTCGTAGCGCAGGCGCAGGTCAACTGTGTTCTGTGCGACCCGCAGCGCGGCTCCTCGGGCGGCGCCCGCGTCCTGCGCGGCGACCGCCCTGGTGAGAGCGTCCAGGTCGTGCTCCATCTGCCGGACGAGCAGCCGCGGTACGCGGTCGGATGCCTCGTACGCGTCCCAGGCGGCCCGCGCCTTCCGCGCTGTCGCGTCCGTCGGGCCGTCGTGTGCCGCGCGGACGGCGGCCGAGAGCGCGGTCAGGTCGCCTGGCAGCGGCCCCGGCTTGGCGTCGGTGGGCACGGCCAGCGAGACCGCCTCCAGGTCGCCCTGTGCGTTGCCGGTGGAGAATTCGCCGTATCCGGGGGCGAAGACCTTGTCCTCGCGGGTGCCGTCCATGTGGAGTTCGTTCACGGTGATCGCGCCCTTGACCGGGCCGTACGGTCCGTCGACGGTCTGTCCGGTGGCCTTGACCGTGACTTCTTCGAAGACGACGTCCGGCGCGTTCTCGGGCCGGTAGACGTCCCCGGTTTCCGGGCGCGCGGGCATGATCATCGCGGCGGGTCCCGTCTTCCCCGCGAGCCAGGTGCCTTCGGTGTCGGCGACCACGCCGTCGCGGTAGTTGAAGACGTCCTCGCCGAGGTACCAGACGGAACCGTCGTCGGCCTGGGCGAACCAGTCGAGCGCGACCTCGGCGATGCGCCCGTCGGACAGGGCCATGTACTGCATGGTGCGCGCCTTCACCTGCTCGCCCTTCAAGGTGATGGTCTTGGTCCCTGCCAGCAAGGTGAACTCGGTCCGGAACGGCTTGCCGTCGACCTGACCGCCGTAGATCACCTGCTTGACCTCGGTGCTGGGGTGCAGCGGGTTGGTGATGGACGTCGAACGGGAGAAGGCGGGCTTGGCGAGGTCGACGCGGTCCTTCCGGGGCGCGAGCGGCATGCACTCACCGGTCTTCGTTCCCGTGCTCTCGTCCACGACGCGTACGCACTCGGGGCGGGCCCGCTCGCCCGTCGAGCCGGCGTCACAGGCGCTGGTCGCGACCGCCGCCCCAAGGACCACTCCCACGGCCGCCGCGAGATTCCTGTTGTTCATGGCGCACCTCCACGTCTCGTACGACGACCGTGGCAGTCGGGCGCTGAACGGACCCTGAACGAAGCTGAACGCGCCTTCAGGGCGAGGGCTCCGTGGGCCCTGCGGGGAACGAGACCTCGAACCGGGCCCCGCCCAGCTCCCCCCGCGACACCGTCACCGCACCGCCGTGCACGGCCACGAGCTCCGAGACGATCGCAAGCCCGAGGCCGCTGCCTCCGGCGTCCCGCGCCGGGCGCGAACGGGCGTCGTCGAGCCGTACGAACCGCTCGAAGACCCGCTCGCGCTCGGCCTCCGGCACCCCGGGACCGTCGTCCTCGACCCCGAGGACGATCCGGCCAGCCGCGTCCGCCTCGTGCGTCAGGTCGAAGGCCACTCGGGAGCGAGCGTGCCTCGCGGCGTTGTCGCCGAGGTTGCGCAGCACCCTCCGCAGTCCCTGCGCGTCCCCGTCGAGCCGCGCCGCCGCCACCCCGGCCGTGCTGATCCGCAGCTCCGTCGCCGTCGAGCGCAGCCGCCGTGCCTCGTCGAGCACCAGGTCGTCGAGGTCGACCGGGCGGCGGTGCGGGCGCAGCGCGTCTTCGTCGGCGCGGGCAAGCAACAGGAGATCGTCGACCAGCCGCTGGATACGTACGTCCTCCACGAGGACGGTCTGCGCGAACTGCTCCTGGTCGGTCCGGCCGGGATATCTGAGCGCGACCTCGGCGTGCTGCCGGATCGCCGCGACGGGAGAGCGCAGTTCGTGCGAGGCGTCCGAGATGAAGCGCCGCTGGGCCGTCTGGGCCCTTTCGAGCCGGTCGAGCATGCGGTTCATGGTGGCGGCAAGCGCGGAGATCTCGTCGCGGCCACGCGGCAGCAGCACCCGGCGGTGCAGTTGCGCGGAGGAGATCTCCTCGACCTCTGCGCGCATCGCGGCCACCGGGGCGAGCGCACGCCCGACCGCCATCCAGGTGGCCGCCGCGGCCATGACCAGCAGCAGCGGCAGGCCGACGAGGAGCAGCCGGGTGACGATCTGCGTCGATTCCGCGACCGCGATCAGCGCCCGCCCGACCAGGACCGTCTGCTGTCCGTCGGCTCCCTGCGCGGCGACCGCCACCACCAGGAACTCGTCCTCGTCCAGCGGAGTGGTGGTCCTGCTCTCGCCGTCTCCGTCGGGGCGGGCGATGGCGGGCAGGTCCTCCACGTTGTCGCTCGCGGCCACCACGCCGCCGGAGGCGTCCAGAACCTGGATGAACTGCTCGTCGCGTTCGGCCACCGCGAGGGACGGCACGCCGCGTCCGGAATCGATGACGGCGGCGATCTCGACGGCACGCGCGCGTGCCGCCTGCCGTACGTCGTCGGTGAGCTCCGCCTGGAGCAGTGCCACCAGTGCCAGCGCGCCCGCGACGAGGCCCACCGCGACGACGAGGACGGCTGCCGCGGTCGACCGGACCCTGACCCCCTGGCTACCCACCATCGGATGCCAGCCGGTATCCGCAGCCGCGCACCGTCTCGATGGCAGCTCTTGCGAATGGACGGTCGAGTTTGGTGCGCAGATGACTGACGTACACCTCGACGATGTTCGGATCGCCGTCGAAGTCGTCGTCCCAGACATGAGCGAGGATCTCCCGCTTGGACACGGTCTCACCGCGCCTGCGCAGCAGGAACTCCAGCAGGGCGAACTCCCTGGCGGTCAGCTCGACCCGCACGGCACCGCGTGTGACCTCCTTCAGCGCCGGGTCGAGCCGCAGATCACCGGCCGTGAGCGCGGCCGGCCGCTCGTGCGGGTCACGGCGCAGCAGCGCCCGCAGCCGGGCCAGCAGCACCGCGTACGAGAAGGGCTTGGTCAGGTAGTCGTCGGCGCCGGTGTCCAGGCCCTCGACCTCGTCCCACTCGCCCTCTTTGGCGGTGAGCATCAGGATGGGGGTCCAGTTGCCCTCGGCGCGCAGGGCCGCGCAGACGCGGTAGCCGTTCAGGCCCGGCAGCATGATGTCCAGGACAATGACGTCGTAGGGGTTCTCGCGGGCCCGCCACAGGCCGTCCGTGCCGTCCAGCGCGACGTCGACGGCGAATCCCTCGGCCTCCAGGCCGATGCGTAGCCCGTCGGCAAAGCGCTCCTCGTCCTCGACGACCAGTACCCGCATGTCCTGATTGTGGCTCCCCTGCCCTGAACCGGAGCTGAATGCCGTGATGCGCGCGCCGCCGCGTGTGAGCTCGGCCCTGGCCAGCACGGCGCGTGGGCTGGCAGGATCGCGCGCATGCTCAAGGCACTCCCCCACATCAGCCGACGGCGCGCACTTCAGGGTGCGGGCGCCGCCCTCGTGGTCTTCGGTCTGCTGGTGTGGTGGCTCGTCCCGACGGGCGACGACTCTCCTGGTGGCCGGATGACGTTCAGTACGGGCGTGAAGAACGCCGTGTACGAGCGGTACGGCAAGCTGCTGCGGACCGCGGTGGCGCAGGACATGCCCAAGGTGGACGTGGAGCTGCTGAACAGCCAGGGGTCGCAGGAGAACGTCGAGCGGGTGGCCACGGGGAAGGCCGATTTCACCATCGCGGCCGCCGACGCCGTCGAGAAGTACCGCCTGGAGGGCGGTGCGGGCGCGGGCCGGCTGCGGGGCTGTGCGCGGCTGTACGACGACTACGTCCAGCTCGTCGTCCGGCGCTCGTCGGACATCGAGAAGGCGGCGGATCTCCGGGACAAGCGGGTGGCCGTCGGGCAGCCGCGCTCGGGTGTGCGGCTGATAGCGGACCGAGTGCTCAAGGCCGCCGACCTCGATCCCGAGAAGGATCTGACGGCGGTGGACGCCGGCATCGACAAGGCGCCCACTCTTCTTAAGAAGGGCGACATCGACGCCTTCTTCTGGTCGGGCGGACTGCCCACCAGTTCGGTTCTTGAGCTCTCCGAAGAGTTCGACATCCGCCTCGTCAAACTCGGCGACCTGGTGGAGGAGTTGCACAAGCAGGGCGGTGCGTCGCGCTACTACCGGGCCGCCGTGATGCCCGCCGACGCCTATCCCGAGGCGCAGCAGAACGCCGATGTGCCGACCCTGGCCGTGGCGAACCTCCTGGTCACCACGGACCGCGCCGACCCGGAACTGACCGAGGGCCTGACCCGGACCGTGATCGACAGCCGTGACCACATCGGTGACCAGGTGCACGCGGCCCAGCTGGTGGACCTGCGGACGGCCCTCTACACGGACCCGCTCGACCTGCACGACGGCGCGCGCCGCTACTACCGGTCGGTCAAGCCCTGACGTACGACCGGTCGGTCAAGCCCTGACGTACGACTGGTCGGTCAAGCCCTGACGGTCACGCCGTGGGCGTCGGCTCGCTGCGTGGGACGCCGACGGTCACCCGCAGCCCGTGCGGCTCATGGCTCTCGTAGGCGATGGAGCCGCCGCCCGCTGCCAGCAGGGCCCGCGAGATGGAGAGGCCGAGGCCCGAGCCCTTCACGTTCTGGTGGCGGTTGCTGCGCCAGAAGCGGTCGCCGATGCGGGCGAGTTCGTCCTCGGTGAGGCCGGGTCCGCCGTCCGTGATCACTATCGTCGTCATCGCGCCGCTCCCGGAGACCTCCACCCGCACCTCCTCGCCCTCGGGCGTGAACTTCAGGGCGTTGTCGATCACGGCGTCCAGGGCACTGGACAGCGCGACGGGATCGGCCCAGCCGGTGGTGGCCGGGCACTCCCCGGTAAGCCGGACCCCGCGCTCCTCGGCGAGCGGCCGCCAGGCCCCGACCCGCTCGGCCGCGAGCTCGCCGATGTCGGTGAGGCTCAGGTCGGCGTCGGCGTGCTCGGCGAGCGCCAGGCCGAGCAGGTCGTCGAGGACCTGGGCGAGGCGCTTGCCCTCGGTGCGCACGGAGGCGATCTCCTCGTTCCCCTCGGGCAGTTCGAGGGCGAGCAGCTCGATGCGCAGCAGCAGGGCGGAGAGCGGGTTGCGCAGTTGGTGCGAGGCGTCGGCGACGAAGGCGCGCTGCTGCTCCAGCACGTCTTGGACGTTGTCCGCCATCTCGTTGAACGACCGGGCCAGGCGCCTGAGTTCCGGCGGCCCGCCCGCGGCCGCGACCCGCGACTTCAGGCTCCCGGTCGCGATGTCGTGCGTGGTCGCGTCCAGGACCCGCACCGGGCGCAGCACCCAGCCGGTGAGCCGCAGCGCGGCGCCCACGGCCAGCAGCATCGCCGCCGACTCGCCTGCGCCGATGAGCAGCCATCCCTGCAGGGTCTTCGAACGCATGTGACCCGTGGGCGAGTCGGTGACGACGACGGCGATGACGTCACCGTCCCTGATCACCGGAGAGGCGACGACGAGCCGGCCGCGCTGCCAGGGCCACACCTGGCGCGGATCGTGGCTGCCGCGGGACCTGAGTGCCTCCTCGAAGGCCTCCCGTTCCTGCCCGCGCGGGGGCAGGAACCAGTTGCCGGGCGCGTGCGCCATGGGCTGGCCGTCCCGGAAGAAGACGCCCGCCCTGATCCCGTACACCTCGTGGTAGTAGTCGAGTTCGGTCTGGAGGGTTTCGCGCCGTTCGTCCTTGTCGCGCACCCGCGAGCCGGTGGGACGATTCGTGACGAACTGCGCGAGTGCCGCGAATCTCGCCGTGTCATCGATCCGGTCGACGACCACCTTCTGCTGCTGCGCCGCGGCGACGCTCACCGCGAGCGGGAAGCCCAGCGCGAGCAGCACTCCCGCCATGAGAACGATGAGCAGCGGCAGAAGGCGAGTGCGCACCTGACCTCGCTACGCGCTACGCGGCCGGCGCGACGAGGCGGTAGCCCACGCCCCGTACGGTCTCGATCAGGGCCGGCATGTGCAGCTTGGAACGCAGGGACGCCACATGCACCTCAAGGGTGCGCCCCGTCCCCTCCCAGCTGGTGCGCCACACCTCGCTGATGATCTGCTCCCGGCGGAACACCACACCGGGCCGCTGCGCGAGGAGCGCCAGCAAGTCGAACTCCTTGCGGGTCAGTTGGACGGTCGAACCGTCCACGCTGACCTGGCGGGTGGGCAGTTCGATGCGTACGGGACCGAGGCGCAGTTCGCTGTCCGCGGGGCCCGCGGCGGCGCCGGACGGGGGCCGCCGGATGACCGCGTGGATACGGGCGATCAGCTCCCCCGTGTCGTACGGCTTCACTACGTAGTCATCGGCCCCGAGATTCAGGCCGTGGATCCGGGAGCGTACGTCGGCACGGGCCGTCACCATGATCACGGGCGTCGAACCGCGCTTGCGGATCTTGCCGCAGACCTCGTAGCCGTCCTGGTCGGGCAGCCCCAGATCGAGCAGTACGACTCCGAAGGGCGCCGTTTCGCCGGGCAGCAGGGCCTGCAGGGCCTCCTCGCCGCTGCGTGCGTGCACGACGTCGAAGCCGTGCCGGGCCAGGACCGCGGACAGGGCTGCGGCCACGTGATTGTCGTCCTCTACGAGGAGCAGTCTCATGCGGGCCCCCTCCGGTTCATCGGTCGTTTCGTTCGCGCTTGCCGATGGCCGGTACGCGCGCGTGCGTACGCACCAAGGCATCCACGCCGATACATAAGGACCGCGTCAAGGGGGTTCGGGTTACGGGCACGTTCCGTTATGCAGCCGGTACGCGCACGGGGCGTCCCCTTCACGCGGAGTGTCCGGTTGCGGCCGGATCGTTATGCTCAATTTCCCCTCAGATGTAATGACGCTGGTCGCACCGGGTTATTACTGTCCTCCCAACCGAGGAGGATGGAGCAACAAGCCGTGACCGAAGTATCGGTGACCAAGGACGCCATACCGCCCGGGGCGGACGACCTGGTCGTGCTGAAGAACGTCAACAAGCACTTCGGCGCTCTGCACGTCCTCCAGGACATCGACCTGACCATCACCCGCGGTGAGGTCGTCGTCGTGATCGGCCCCTCCGGGTCGGGCAAGTCGACACTGTGCCGCGCCATCAACCGCCTGGAGACGGTCGAATCGGGAGACATCTCGATCGACGGCAAGCCGCTGCCCCAGGAGGGCAAGGAGCTCGCCCGTCTCCGTGCGGACGTGGGCATGGTCTTCCAGTCCTTCAACCTTTTCGCGCACAAGACCGTGCTCGAGAACGTGATGCTGGGCCAGATCAAGGTGCGCAAGACGTCCAAGGCGGAAGCTGAGACAAAGGCACGCGGTCTCCTGGACCGCGTGGGTGTCGCCTCGCAGGCCGACAAGTACCCGGCGCAGCTCTCCGGTGGCCAGCAGCAACGCGTCGCGATCGCACGCGCGTTGGCGATGGACCCGAAGGTGATGCTCTTCGACGAGCCCACATCGGCGCTCGACCCGGAGATGATCAACGAGGTCCTCGAGGTCATGCAGCAGCTCGCACGTGACGGCATGACCATGGTCGTGGTCACCCACGAGATGGGCTTCGCCCGGTCCGCGGCCAACCGCGTCGTCTTCATGGCGGACGGCCGGATCGTCGAAGAGGCCGTGCCGGACCAGTTCTTCAGCAACCCGCGCAGCGACCGGGCCAAGGACTTCCTGTCGAAGATCCTTCACCACTGACGCGCTGGACGCATCACGCGTCGAGCCCTCTGCGTCTCAATCTCCCCTGCCGACACAAAGGATGTTCACCATGAAGGCTCGCAAGGTCACCGCGGCAGCCGCCGTCGTACTCGCGCTCTCCGTCTCCGCCACGGCCTGTGGCTCGGACGACAAGGACGACAAGGGTTCCGGTGGTGGCAAGAAGATCACCATCGGCATCAAGTTCGACCAGCCCGGTATCGGTCTGAAGACGCCGGACGGCTACACCGGCTTCGACGTCGATGTCGCGACCTACGTCGCCAAGGAGCTCGGCTACGACGCCAAGGACATCGAGTGGAAGGAAACCCCCAGCGCGGACCGCGAGACCGCCCTGCAGCGGGGTGACGTGAAGTTCATCGCGGCGTCGTACTCGATCAACGACGAGCGCAAGGAGAAGGTCGACTTCGCGGGCCCGTACCTCCTTGCCCACCAGGACCTCCTTGTCCGGTCCGATGACAAGATCACCAAGGGCACGGACCTCAACGGCAAGAAGCTCTGCTCCGTGACCGGCTCCACCTCGGCGCAGAACGTGAAGAAGGAAATCGCGCCGAAGGCCCAGCTGCGCGAGTACGGCACGTACTCCGAGTGCATCGACGGACTGGGCAGCGGCGCCGTTGACGCGCTGACCACGGACGACTCGATCCTCGCCGGCTACGCGGCGCAGGAGCAGTACAAGGGCAAGTACAAGCTCGCCGGCCTGAAGCTCACCAACGAGAACTACGGCATCGGCATCAAGAAGGGCGACTCCGCCCTTCAGAAGAAGATCGACGCCGCCCTGACCAAGATGGTCAAGGACAAGTCCTGGGACAAGGCCGTCAAGGCCAACTTCGGTCCGGCCAACTACAAGAACGAGCCCGCCCCGAAGATCGGCGACATCGTCAAGTGACCTTGGTCAACTGACCTTGCGGGGCCGGCTGTTGAAGTCGTCCCACTGACCAGGGCACACGCCGGTACGCCGCCGCCGAGCGCGGCGGCGTACCTCGCCATCACCACATGCGAGAGCGCGGGAGATCGTGTTCGACTTTCTTGAAGACTACGACTTGCTCGAGGCCTTCTGGATGACTGTGAAGCTCACCGTCTTCGCAGGCATCGGCTCCTTGGTCTGGGGCACTCTGCTGGCCGCCATGCGGGTCAGCCCGGTTCCGGTCATGCGCTGGTTCGGTACCGCATACGTCAACATCGTGCGGAACATTCCGCTGACCGTCATCATCGTGTTCAGCTCGCTGGGGCTTGCCGATGTCTTCGGCATCACCTTGGGCGCGGCCGACGATGTCGAGGTCATGAGCTTCCGCCTCGCCGTGCTCGGACTCGGGGCCTACACAGCGGCGTTCGTGTGCGAGGCCGTACGGTCCGGCATCAACACGGTTCCGCTCGGCCAGGCGGAAGCCGCGCGCGCCCTCGGACTCAGCTTCAGGCAGGTCCTCGGTCTCATCGTGCTGCCGCAGGCCTTCCGATCCGTGATCGGCCCCCTCACCAACGTACTGATCGCCCTGACCAAGAACACCACGGTCGCCGCGGCCATCGGTGTGGCGGAGGCGGCTCTGCTGATGAAGGAAATGATCGAGAATGAGGCGCAGTTGTTCCTCATCGCCGCGATATTCGCCCTCGGGTTCGTGGTGCTGACCCTGCCGACGGGCCTCATACTCGGGTGGCTCGGCAAGCGCCTGGCGGTGAAGCGATGACCTCCGTCCTGTACGACGCTCCCGGGCCCCGCGCCAAGCGGCGCAACGTCCTCCTTTCCCTGCTCTTCCTCGTCCTCCTGCTCCTCGGTCTCTGGTGGGCCTGGACCGCCATGTCCGACAAGGGGCAGCTGGAGTGGGCCAAGTGGGAGCCCTGGCTCGCGGACTCCGAGTCGTGGACCACATATCTGCTGCCAGGACTCGCGAACACGTTGAAGGCCGCGGGCCTCGCGATGCTGATCGCCCTTCCGCTGGGCGCGCTCTTCGGCATCGCGCGGCTCTCCGACCACAGGTGGGTCAGGATTCCTGCCGCTGTGGTCGTCGAGTTCTTCCGTGCGATCCCGGTGCTGATCCTCATGGTCTTCGCCAACCAGTTCTACTCGACGTCCACCGACATCAGCGTTGACTCACGCCCGATGTACGCGGTGGTCACGGGCCTGGTGCTCTACAACGCCTCCGTGCTCGCCGAGATCGTGCGAGCAGGCATCCTGTCGCTACCCAAGGGCCAGACAGAGGCGGCCAAGGCGATCGGCTTGCGCAAGGGCCAGACGATGAAGAGCGTGCTGCTCCCGCAGTCCGTGACCGCGATGCTGCCGGCGCTCGTCAGCCAGCTCGTCGTCATCGTCAAGGACACCGCGCTCGGTGGCGCGATGCTCAGCTTCACCGAGCTGCTCAGCGCGCGGAAGACGGCGGGGTCGTACTACGCGAGCGTCATCCCCAGCTTCATCGTGGTCGCGGTGATCTACATCGTCCTGAACCTGCTGCTCACCAGCCTCGCGTCCTGGCTGGAGCGCCGTATGCGGCGGTCCAAGAAGAGCACCGGCGCTGTGGTGGGCCCTGCAGCGCTCGAAAACCTGGAGACGATCGGCCCCAAGACGATCCGGATGGACCACGGTGAGAACACCGGAGGCGGGGGCGGAGACGGAGGCGGCGGCCAATAGCGGCCATCGGCTCCACCGGCACAACAGACGCACAGCACAGGAGGCAGCGGCCACAGCGCCGCTGCCTCCTTACATTTGAGGCGCCTGCTCGCGACGACGTCACTTGACGCAAGCACCGGCAATGGGTTGCATACGTTCTGTGATCGTGCACCGGGCTCCAACTGCCAGTTCTTGTACGTACGTCCAGCTCTCCCGGGCCCGCGTGACGGGAGAGTGCGCGCCGTGGACCCGGTGATCGTTGTCGGCGCGGGGCCCGTGGGGCTCACGCTCGCCCTGGCTCTCGCGCGTCACTCCGTACCCACCGTCGTGCTCGACGAAGGGCCCGGCAAGGACGAGCAGCGGCCCGCGCGTACCGTCGTCCTGCGGGAGGACACCGCGGCCCTCATGGAGCGGCTCGCCGGTCACTCGTTCGGTGACATGGAGACGGGTGCGCGGTGGGCGGGCTGGCGTTCGCTGCGCCGCAAGCAGCTGATGCGGGAGCTCACGTTCAGTGATCAGACGCCGCCCCCGCTGCATGTGCCGCAGCATGTGCTGACCGGCGCCCTGCGCGCCGCCATCGCCGATGAACGGCTCGTCAAGATCGCGGTCGAGAGCAAGCTCGACTCCCTGGAGCAGGACGCGAGCGGGCTGACCGCCCACACGCGCGGGCCCAAGGACACGTGGTGGCGCGGCAGTTACCTGGTGGGCTGCGACGGACCGCGGTCGACGGTGCGCAAGCTGCTCGACATCCGCTTCCCGGGACGCACGGCCGTCGAGCGACACGCCGTGGCGGCGCTGCGCACGGAACTTCCCAGGCCCAGTGAAGCGTTGTTGCATCGGATGCCTCCGTGGCGCGGCGGAGGCGCCGAGGTGACGGGCCGTCCGCTCGCCGGCGGGGTGTGGCGGCTCGACTGGCTGCTGCCGCCGCGCGGCGACCTGGTGACTCCGGACGCGCTCGTGGCGCGCGTCCGGGAGACCCTCGCGGGGTGGTGCGGGGGATCCACGCCGCCGTACGAACTGCTCGACACGGGTGTGCACACCGTCCACCACCGGCTCGCCCGCCGGTGGCGGGTCGGCCGTGCCTTCCTCGCCGGGGACGCCGCGCACCTGCTCGGCGCGCTCGGTACGCAAGGGCTCGACGAAGGGCTGCGGGACGCGGACAACCTCGCCTGGAAGCTGGCGCTCGCCTGGCACCACGGCGCGCGCGAGTCCCTGCTCGACAGCTACCAGGCCGAGCGGCGCGCCAGTGTCGCCGCCCGGCTGCGCGCGGCCGACCAGTCGCTGCCGATACTGCGGGGCGGCGGAGGGCTGCGCTCGTACGTGCCGGGAACGGCGCGCGGGCACGACACGCTCCTCACGGACGGCCATGTGGGACGCGGCCCGCTCGGCGCGCCCGGATCGTACGCGGACTCGCCACTGGCGCCCGCGCCGTCCGAGTCCGAAGTGGCGGTCGGCACCGAGCCGGGCGCCCCGGTCGCCGATGTGCGCGTGACGGCGCCCGACGGGTCCTTCGTGCCGCTGCGGGACCGGCTCGGCCTCGGGCAGCTGCTCGTGGTCCTGGTCGCGCCGGGCACGGTGGTGTGGGAGCGGCGGCACTGGGTGACGGCCGGGATCATGCCCCGGCTCGCCGCCGCGGTGACCGCGCTGCCGCACCCCGCGGAGCTGCTCGTCGCAGAGAGCTACCCGGGGGCCGCCGCGCACTCGGTGCTGCTCATCCGCCCCGACGGCCACCTGGTCACCGCACTGAGCGGGGTACGCCCCGCCGAGCTGTACTCGGCGGCCGAGGCGGCGCTCGGCGGAGTGCTTCCAAAGCAGCGGGCACGCGAAACGGACACTACGGAGAAGGCGGAAAAGACGCAGAGCAAGGCCGCGGCGAGCCGGCCGACCACACAGTGAGCCAGAGTTGACCGGCACGCAGCGTCATGGTCTACTCCGAAACGTGACCGGCACCGATCTGCGCCTGTGGCGGAGGGTCCATATGGACCTCGTCCGCTATGCGGGCTGCGTGTGTCGTCCGTCCTGCTGAATTCGCCTTTCTCCCCCCGCGCGCCCGTCTTCTCTTGCGCTTCTTACGTTCTTGGGTGCGCGCCTCCGCGAACTTCCAGGACGGATACCTGTGTCTGCCTCTGTCTCCGCCACGCACGCGCCCGCGCCGGCGTCCACGCCCACCGCCGCCGAACTGCTCGATTTCGTACGTCGTAGCGCCGCCGACCCCGAACTCATCGCCTCCTTGCCGCTCGACCCCGAAGGCCGCACCTGGGTCCGCCTCGAAGGTCCCGGCGGAAGCGAGGCCTGGCTGATCGGCTGGCCGCCGGGGACCGGAACCGGCTGGCACGACCACGCCGAATCGGTCGGCGCCTTCCTCACCGCGGCGGGCACCCTCAAGGAGAACTCGCTCGCCGCGCGGCTGCCCACCGACGGCTGGAAGACCCTGGAGCTGTCCGAAGGGGTGGACCGCGAACGGGAGTTGGCGGCGGGCAAGGGCAGGGCCTTCGGCCGGAATCACGTACACGAGGTCCTGAACGAGTCCACCACCGAGCACGCCGTCTCCGTGCACGCCTACTACCCGCCGCTGCCGCGCATCCGCCGCTACAGCCGCACCGGGCCTGTGCTCCGTCTGGAGTCGGTGGAGCGTCCGGAGGACTGGCAGTGAGCGGGCGTTCCGTGGATCGCAGCGGCGAGCAGCGGACCGTGGGCGAATCTCCCATAGGTATCGACGAGTTGCTGAAGCGTGTACGGCTCGACCTCGACCGGGTCACTCCCCGGCAGGCACGCGACACGGCTGCCGCCGGAGGACTTCTCGTCGACATCCGGTACGCGGCCCTGCGTGAGCGCGACGGGCTGATCCCCGGTGCCCTCGTCGTAGAACGCAATGAGCTGGAATGGCGCCTTGACCCGCAGGGCAGCCACCGCGCCCCGCAGGCCGTCGGGCACGGCCTGCGGGGGGGGGGGGGGTGGCACCAGGGGGACCCGGGGGGCCGGGCGGGCGGCGCCCTGCGGGC
>NZ_JBHYIG010000226.1:0-16301 GCF_042740015.1 Streptomyces sp. NPDC059037 | reverse complement strand
AGAGACAGACCTCCACGACGGACGGCCGGACGAAGTTGCTGCCGCGGTCGATTTCCCGCCGCACCGCCTCGAGCACCCGTGGGTGGGCGTGGCCCAGGCTGACCGACCGCAGCCCTGACCCGTACTCGATGTAGCGGTTGCCGTCGACGTCCCATACGTGGGCACCGCGGCCGTGGCTGATCACCGGGGCCAGGTCCTCCGGGTACTGGTCGTCTCCCTTGGCGTAGGTGTGCGCGCCTCCGGGGATCATGGCGTGCAGCCGCTCGTTCGCCTCCCGCGACCGGGGCAGGCGGAACTCCTCAGTGTCCACGCTGACTTCAGCTCTCTTTCTGCTGCGGAAGGTGCTTCAGGACCTCGGCGAGGCTCGGCGCCTGCCGGTCCCGCTCGGACATCGACGTGACCGGCAGCGGCCAGTCGACGGCGAGCTCCGGGTCGTCGAAGGCGATCGTCACGTCCTCGGCCGGGTCGTGCGGGCGGTCGATCCGGTACGAGGTGTCGGCGGTTTCGGTCAGCGCCTGGAAGCCGTGCGCGCAGCCCGCCGGGATGTAGAGGGTCTTCTGCGTCTCGTCGGACAGTTCGAAGTAGGCCCGGTTGCGGTACGTCGGCGAGTCCTGCCGCAGGTCCACGACGACGTCGAAGATCCTCCCGTACGAGCACCGCACCAGCTTGGCCTCGCCGGCGCCGGAGCGCAGGTGCAGGCCGCGCAGCACGCCCCGTACGGAGCGGGACACGCTGTCCTGGATGAAGGCGTCCGGGTCGAGGCCCACCGAGCGGACCACGTCGGCGTCGAAGGTGCGGCAGAAGAAGCCGCGTTCGTCGGCGTGCGGGGTCGGCTCGAAGAGGTACGCGCCGGTGATCTCCGGTACTTCGGTCGCTTTCATGGGGCCTCCCGTAGGGCGTGGGCCGGGAACAGGGCCGCGGTCAACTCGGCGAACTGATCCTTGAGTTGCCGGGCGGCGACCGCGTTGCGTTCGGCAAGGGTCCGCCGTACCTCCGCCGATCGCTTCTCCAGTGCCCGGAACTGCTCGAGGAGTCGGTCGGTGTCGACCTCGCGGGCCGGGTGGCAGTACGCACCGAGGCCCATTCGGTCCATGAGCGCGTCGCTCTTCGCCGCATAGCTGAGTGCGAGCGTCGGTGTGCCGGCCTTCAGCGCGCAGATCAGGTTGTGGTAGCGGGTCGCCACCACGGTGTCGGCAGCCGCGGTCTCCTTCATCAGGTCGGCAAGGGAGGTCACTTCGGCAGCCGTGACCAGCGGCGAGTCCACCGCGTCGAGGATCGCGGCGACCACCGGGGCGTCGCAGGCGTCACCGGTGAGCAGCCGGACCGGCCTGCCCTCCTCGACCAGGGTGCGGACGAAGCGAGTTGTCCCGTCGAGGTAGCTCCGGTGGATCTCCGCGGCCCTGGCGCGGTCGTCGTTGCCGCCGTGGAAGTCCATGACGCCTACGCAGACCGGGCCCCCCGGCGGGCCTGCGGGCACGCTCGTCGGGGGCGTCGGCAGGGCGAAGGCGAGGTCCGGGTAGACCTCGTCGTGCGTGGTGTCCACGCCCATCTCCCGCATCGCGTCGCGGGATGGGGCGTCCCGGTACGAGCGGTACGCGGCAAGCCGCGCCGACCGGCGCACCAGGGCCCGGGTCGGCCGGTTGCCGATCGGGGCGGCGCCGACGCCGACCAGCGCGACCCGGGTGCGAAGGAGCCGGCCACTCGCGCAGAGCAGGAACAGCGCGTACGGGAAGCCCCACGGCCGCAGCGGCAGCGTGGCCTCCAGGACGCCCATCCCCGGCACGATCACCACGTCGTGCCGGCGCACCCAGGCGGCGGTGCGGGCGGCGTCGACGAACTTGCCCAGACCCTTGCCCGCGATCGCGCCCGCACGTGACGCGGTCCGGTACTCCCCGCGGTACCAGTGCAGCCGCGTCGCGGGGATCCCGTACCGGGACGTGACGGCCTCGGGTCCGCCGCACAGCGCGTCCACGGCCGCATCCGGGTGCTCGGCGCGGAGGTACCCGAGCACGGCTTCGAGTGACCCGTCGTTGCCGAGGTTGCCGGAGCCGAGGAGGCCGAACACCCCCACCCGTGTACGGGACTTCATGCTCCCCGCCCCTCACGTCCTGCCACGAGGGCGTCGACGGAGACGGTGAGCTTGGCCGGGTTGACCGGGGCGCGGTCCTCGACCCGTTCGCCGGCGCCCGGCCGGGCCCGGCTCGTCATCCAGGCGGCCAGGTGGCGGTAGCACGCGCGCCGGTCGGCGGAGGACAGCGGTGCCCGCCGGATCGCCGACACGAAGCCCGCGACGTACTCGGCGAGCAGCCGGGGCGTCGGGTGCAGCGGGCCCGCCCTGCGCGGGTCGAGGTTGACGCACCGGGATCGCTTCGACGGGTTCGCCCGCTCGGCGCGGGTGGGGTGGTCGCGGCGGAAGTAAAGGAGCTCCGGCACTTGATGGAACGGTCCGTGCAGGCCGATCTCGGCGACGAACGTGCGGTCCGCGTGGTGGTAGCTGTCGTGCGGCTTCACCCGGCGCAGCACGTCGGCCCGCAGCACGCCGTAGAAGTCGTCGCCGCCGGGCTCGAAGAGCATGCTGCGGAAGCGTTCGGGCGCGCGCGGCGAGTCGGTGGCGAGCGTGTACTCGTACGGGACCTTCACCCGGCCGTCCTCGTCGATGACCGCCTGGTCGGCGTGGGCGAGGATCACGTCGGGCCGCTCGTCCAGGGCCTCGACGCAGCGGCGCAGCAGGTCACGGGCGTACAGGTCGTCGTGCGATGCCCACTTGAAGAGTTCGCCGTGGCACTCGGTGAACACGTAGTTGTGGTTCGGCGCGGCGCCGATGTTCCGGGTCAGCCGGATGTAGCGGATACGCGAGTCCCGCTCGGCGTACTTGCGGCAGATGTCCTGGGTTCCGTCGGTCGAGGCGTTGTCGGAGATGACGAGCTCGAAGTCCTCGTAGGTCTGGCCGAGCAGGGCGTCGAGCGACTCGGCGAGGTACTCCTCGCCGTTGTACACGGGCAGGCCGATGCTCAGCCGGGGTTGGGCGGTCATGAGGTCCTCACTTCGGGGATGGAGTTCTGGTGGCTGCCCCCGCGCTCGCGCAGGGCGGTCCGCAGCTGCAGCCACCACACGGCCGAGCCGCAGACGGTCGCGGCGGCGACGCCCCAGGCCGAGCCGACCGTGCCGGCCGCGGCAGCGCCGCCGAGCCCGCCGGTGACGTAGCAGGCGGAGGCGATCAGCTGGCTGCGCAGGCTGCGCCGGGCCGCGCCGAGCGCGCGAAGGCCGGCCGCCGCGCCGGTGCCGAGTCCGGCGCCCGCGACGCCGAGCGTGACCGGCACGATGAGCTCCGACGCGGAGCTCCAGACACCGCCGAGCACGAACTCGCCGCCCGCGTCCGGCACGAGGAGCAGCGCCCCGCCCCAGAGCAGCGCGGCGACGGCCTGCCCGCCGCCGAGCAGGAGGCAGAACGCGCCGAGGCGGTGCGGGGCCCGCCTCAGTACCCGCGCCGCCTCCGCGACGGTGACCAGGGAAAGACCCATCAGCACAGCCATGAACGGGCCGAGCAGGAGCTCCGCTCCCCGGATCACGCCCACCGCGCCGACCCCGACGATCGCGCCGAGCCCGTACGCCCGCAGCTGGCTCGCGCCGCTGTTGCTGACGTTTTCGACCAGGTACCGGTAGCCGAGGTCCCGGTGCTCGCGAAGCCACTCGCGCGCGCCGGTCAACCGGGGCCGGATGCCGGACTGGAAGCAGCCGTACACCGCGGCCACCGCGGCGGAGGCGCCCCAGGCGAGCACGAAGGCCTCCACGCTGCCCACGCGGGCCGCCACCACCATGGCCGGGACGAGCGCGACGCACCACACGAGGTCGTTGACGAACGCCTTCCGCCCGTTGCCGGCGGCGAAGAACGCGAACCGCCAGGCGTCCTGCAGCAGCAGCCCCGGCAGTACGACGCCGAGGCAGGCGAACGCGGAGCCCACGCGGCCACCGACAGCGAGGCCGACCACCAGCGACGCCGCGCCGAGGGCGGCACCGACGCCGAGCGCGGTACCCGACGACCGGGCCACCGCCGCGCGCCAGGACCAGTCCGGCACGCCGCTGAAGCGCACCACCAGCGGGTCGGTGGCCAGGCCGCGGGAGACGTTGAGCACCACGCCGTAGGTCACCCAGGCGAGGCTGAACACGCCGAACGCGGTCACCCCCAGCGAGCGGGCCACGTAGATGCCCACCACGAAGTTGCTCATGCTGGAGGCCGCCTGGTCGGCGAGGCCCCAGGACAGCCGGCCGACCAGGGCCCGCCTGGCGGATCCGGGCGGCCTCGTCGTCTTCTCCCCCTCGCTGCTCATCTGCGTCAGGCCTTGATCAGCCCGGCGGCGCCCAGGGCTCCGGCCGCGTCGGCGACGGTGTCGAACGGCAGCCCGGACCGCTCGGCGACGTCAAGGAGACCGTGCTCGCCGTCGGAGAGGTTGAGCACCCAGAGCATGGCCATTTGGGCCTGCTTGGTGTCGCTGCGGCCGCCGAGCGCGTCGTACAGCCCACGGCGGCCCAACTGCGGTTCGCCGTAAGGGCTGAGGTTGAGGTAGCGCCGGTTGCGGTCGAGGACGCTGAACGCCTCGCGGCAGACGGAGAGGGTGTCGGCCATCGCCTCCGGAGAGACGAAGTCCAGGTTGTCCGCCGAGGTGTGGTACTCGGGGTAGCCGGCGTACGGGGTCCGGGTCAGCGAGCCCACTCCGAGATCGAATCCGGGCGAGCAGTACTGCCGCTCGTCATAGCCGTACGGAGTGAACTCGGTGACGCGGTGCGGGCGTTCGGAGGCGGCAAGCACGTGCCGCATCACTCGGTCGATCTCCGCGTCGCCGCGCCTGCTCTGCTTGTACGTCAGTTGGCCCCGGTCACCCGCGCAGGCCAGCACGAGGCCGTGCTTGACCCGCTCCACCCGCTCCGCGTTGCGGGCCAGCCACGTGATCGCCCCGATGGTGCCGGGCGCGAAGATGAACCGGTAGGTGTAGTACGGCGTCTGCTCCGCCAGCGCCCGTGCCAGGAACGTCGCCACCGCGATGCCGGCCAGGTTGTCGTTGGCCAGCGACGGATGGCAGACGTGGCAGGAGACGATCACCTCGTCGGGGACCTGTCCGGGGACCACGTGCTCGGCGTACGTGAGGTGGCCGTCCGCGAGGGTGGAGTCGATCCGCACCTCGTACTCGCCGTCCGGCAGCGCGTCCAGGGTCTCCTGGGCCAGGCAGAATCCCCATTCCGGCTTGTAGTAACTGGTGCGGTACGGAACCCAGTCGGGGTGCTCCGGCAGGGTGTGCAGGTGCCCGCGGAGCTCGGACAGGGGCATGGTCGCCGACACCGGCACGCTGTAGCCGAGCACGTGCAGGCTGGACGCGGCGAAGTCGACGACCCGGTGGCCCGTGCTGTCGGCGACGTACGCGTCCCGGATGTTCCACTCCTGCGGCACCGTCCAGTCGAGCACCTGCGTCCCGGTCGGCACCTCGTGCGTCTGGAGGGGGATGTACTCGCCGACGATGTCCAGGGTGGCGCGCACACCGTCGCCGGTGATGCTCCGGCAGAGCGGGTACAGCCGCTCCACCAGGGCGTGCATCTCCTCCCCCGCCGTGGTCATCGGCGCCACCGCAGGGTGTCGTCGACGGTGCCTGCCTCGGAGGCCGCGCGCAGCACGGCGAGGCGGGTGAAGCGTCCCTCGAAGTCCTCCCGGGTCAGCTCGAACATGCGGTAGGCATCGGCGAGTTCGAGCGCACCCCGCTTCACCGTCCACTCGCAGTCGAAGCCGGGTATCGCGGCGCGGAACCGGGAGAAGTCCACCCGGTACGAGCGCGGATCGGCACCGGTCTCCCCGGTGATCACCACCTTCGATCCCGGCACCGCATCGGCGACCTGCTCGGCGATCTCGGCGACCGTGACGTTGTTCGTCTCGCTGCCGATGTTGAACGCCCGGTCGTGCACCGCTTCGCGCGGCGCGGTCAGCGCGGCCGCGAAGGCGCGTGCGATGTCGGCGGCGTGCACCAGCGGGCGCCAGGGGGTGCCGTCGGAGAGCACCAACACCTCGCCGGACAGGAGTGCGTGGCCCACCAGGTTGTTGAGGACGATGTCGGCGCGCAGCCGGGGCGAGTAGCCGAAGGCGGTGGCGTTGCGCATGAACACGGGGCTGAAGTCTCCGTCGGCCAGTGCGTGCAGGTCGTCCTCCACCCGCACCTTGGACTCCGCGTACGGCGTCACGGGGCGCAGTGGGGCGTCCTCGGCGACCAAGTTCGACAAGTCGGGGTCGCCCGCGGCGCCGTAGACGGAGCACGTCGACGCGTACAGGAAGCGCCGCGCTCCTGCGTCGCGGGCAAGGCGGGCGAGGCGTACGGACGCGTGGTGGTTGATGTCGTACGTGAGTTCCGGGGCGAGGGATCCCAGCGGGTCGTTGGAGAGCGCGGCCAGGTGGATCACGGCGTCCACCCCGGCCACGTGGTCGGGCGTGACGTCGCGCAGGTCCACCCGGTGCCCCTTCAGTTCGACGGGCGGCGGGCCGAGGATGCAGTCGGCGAACAGGCCGGAGTCGAGGCCGACGACCTCGTGCCCGGCAGCCGTGAGGACCGGGGCCATGACGGTGCCCAGGTAGCCCTGGTGTCCGGTGAGCAGTACGCGCAAGGTTCATTCCCCCTGATTGGAAGTGCCCAGATCGGAAGCGCCCAGAGGGGACGTGCCCAGATCGAGCGTGAGTTTGGTGACGGCGAACGCCTCGGCGTAGCGCGCGTGGCATTCGATGCCGCGGATCCGTGCGAGACCGAGGAAGGCCTCGCGGTCGTACCAGGGGCGGTGCCGCTGCGAGGGGTAGTGCTCCTGCAGCAGCCGCACCTTCTGTTCGGCGATCTCCGGCGACAGCGGCTGGTACGCGGCCGGACGGCCGAGATCGCCGTCCCACTTGACGATCTCGTAGCCGAGAACGAGGTGGTCGCGGAACGCGGTGGGTATCAGCTGCGCCAGGCCGCGGTGGTCCTGGTGTGCGTCGTCGGTGCGCGGGGCCAGGATCAGATCCGGCTCGGTCCGCCCGCGCAGCTCCTCGACCGCGGCCTTGGCCTCGTCCCAGTGCACGGGCATCCGGCCGTCCGGCAGCTTGAGCACGGTGAGGCGCAGATCGGCGCCCGGACAGAAGGCGGTGAGCGCGGCCCGCTCCTCCTGCTCGCGCTCGCTGCCCCCGCCGGAGAGCACCAGGGCGTCGACGCGGATTCCCGGCCGGGCGAGGCACAGCCCGAGGAGCGTGCCGCCGGCGCCGATGGCGATGTCGTCGCAGTGCGCGCCCACCGCGACGATCCGGTCAAGGCGCCCGGCATCGAGCCGGATCACGTGCTCACCCCCGCGCCGTCCCGTTCCCACACGACCCACGGGCGGTCTCCCCGGGCGTAGGCGGCGTCGAGCGCGGCCCGCTCCTTCACGGTGTCGGTCGGCTTCCAGAAGCCACGGTGCTGGTGTGCCACCAACCGTCCCTGCTTGGCGAGTTGGGCGCATCCGTCGGCGACCAGATCCCCGTTCTCCGGTATGTGGTCGAAGACCTCCTGGCGGAGCACGAAGTAGCCGCCGTTCTCCCACAGCGGCAGTTCACTCACCGCGGTGATGCCTCCCACCAGGCCGTCCTCGCCCAGGTCCACACAGTGGAACGAGGACTGCGGCGGCACCACCATCATCGACGCACCGGCGTCGCGCAACGCGAACTTCTCGATCATCTCGTCGAGAGGGGCGTCGGTGAGCACGTCGGCGTAGTTGGCGAGGAACATCTCATCGCCGTCCAGGTGGTGCCGCACCCGGCGGAGGCGTTCCCCGATCGGTGACTCGATGCCGGTCTGCGCGAACGTGATCGTCCAGTCCGAGATGTCCGTGGACAGCAACTCGGTCCGCCCGCCCCGCAGTACGAAGTCGTTGGACGTCGTCTCCTCGTAGGTGAGGAAGAAGTTCTTGATGTGGTGGGCCCCGTATCCGAGGCACAGGATGAACTCCGTGTGCCCGAAGTGCGCGTAGTAGCGCATGACATGCCAGATCAGCGGTCGCGGCCCGACCATCGCCATCGGCTTGGGCACGTCGTCGGCGGCGCCGTCGCGCATCCGCATCCCGTAACCGCCGCAGAACAGGACGACCTTCATGGCTTGACCTCGACAATGCTCAGTTCCGGGATGGGAAAGACCAGGCGGCCGCCCCAGTCGTGCACGAAGGACAACTGCTCGGTCAGTTCGGCGCGCAGATTCCACGGGAGGACGAGGACGTAGTCCGGCTTGTCGGCGGCCAACTGCTCGGGCGGCAGGATCGGGATGCGGGTGCCCGGGGTGAACCTGCCGTGCTTGTAGGGGTTGCGGTCGACCGTGTACGGGAGCAGGTCGGGCCGGATGCCGCAGTGGTTGAGCAGGGTGTTGCCCTTGCCCGGGGCGCCGTAGCCGACGACCGTCTCGCCGCGCTCGGCCGCCTCGATGAGGAAGCGCAGGAGGTCCCTGCGCACCTTGGCGACGCGGGCGGAGAACTCGGCGTACCCGGTCAACTCCTCCAGTCCGGCGGCCTTTTCGCGGGCCAGTACGTCGACCACTTGCCGGCTCGGCTCTCCGGCCACCTCGGCCGGCCGGGCCCACAGCCGGATGGAGCCGCCGTGCGTGGGCAGCAACTCGACGTCCACGAGGGCGAGTCCGCCGCTCGCGAGGGCCCGGATCGCGGACGCGACCGTGTAGTACTGGAAGTGCTCGTGGTAGATCGTGTCGTACTGGTTCTCCTCGATCAGGGTCAGCAGGTGCTGCACCTCGATGGAGACCCAGCCGTCGTCGGCGACCAGGGCGCGCAGCCCCTGGGTGAATCCGACGACGTCGGGGATGTGCGCGTACACGTTGTTGGCCACGACCAGGTCCGCAGGGCCGTGCTCGGCGCGGACGGCCGACCCGATGTCCGGACTCAGGAACTCCGTGAGCGTGGGCACACCCGCGTTCCGTGCCGCGGCGCCGACGTTCACCGACGGTTCGATGCCCAGGCAGCGCATCCCCCGGTCCACCACATGCTTCAGCAGATATCCGTCGTTGCTCGCCACCTCGACCACGAAGGCGTCGGGGCCGAGAGCAAGGCGCGCCGCGGCGTCGGCGACGAACGTACGCGCGTGCTCCACCCAGGAGGTCGAGTACGAGGAGAAGTACGCGTACTCCTTGAACGTCTCCTCCGGCGTGATCAGCGGCGGGATCTGCGCGAGCCAGCAGTCGGTGCAGACCCGCAGGTGCAGCGGGAACGCGGGCTCCGGCAGGTCCAGTTGGTCCGCGGCGAGAAAGCTCTCGCACGGTGGCGTCGCCCCGAGATCGACCACGCTCGCCAGCGTCGCCGAGCCGCAGAGTCGGCATCGTGTCATTTACTGCCCCCCATTGATTCCGTCCCCCATTGGTTCCATCCGAACCGTTGATTCCGTCCGACCCGCGATCGCGGTGCGGTACTCCTCCAGCAGGCGCTCCAGCCCGACGGCCGGGCTGAAGCGCTGCTCGTAACGGCGCCGGGCCGCCTGCCCCATCTCCTGGTTGCGGGCCTGCTCGGTCGTGACCCTGCGCAGGCAGGACGCGAGCGAGGTGGGCTCGCCCGGCCGGTGCAGGAGACCGGTCACCCCGTCCTCGACGAGTTCGACGAAGGCGCCGTGACCGGCGGCGACGGCCGGGACCCCCGCCGCCATCGCCTCCGCGACCACCAGGCCGAACGTCTCCAGGGCCATCGAGGGAGCGACCACGGCGACCGACCGTGCGAGGGCCTGCCGGCACTGATCCGGGTCGAGCAGACCGACGTAACGCACGTCGTCCCGCTCCGCCGCCCAGGCGGTCACCTCGCGCTCCAGTGGTCCCGCGCCGGCGAGCACGAGCGGCACGCCCACACCGCCGGCCGCGGCGATCTCGTCCCACGCGGCCATGAGCAGCTGTACACCTTTGGCCTCCGCGAGCCGGCCGAGGAAGAGCACATGGTCGCCGGCGCCCGTACGGCGGGCGCCGGTGTCGGGTACGAAGTTGTGCTTCACCGCGAGGAGTTCGGCCGGCATGCCGGACCGCACCAGGACTTCGCGCTGCGCCGCGGAGATGCAGAAGAACCGCTCCACGCCGGACCACCACCGCCGCCGGTTGACCGTCAGGCTGACCGCGAGCGGCACCGTCGCGAGGCGGGAGTTGCGGTAGCAGCCGTGCCGGACGGCGGGCAGCGAGGCCTTCGATCCGACGCACTCGGTACACGCCTGGCCATCCCTGTGCAGGGTGCCGGGCGGGCAGACCTGTGTGTAGTTGTGCAGCGTGGCGACGGCGGGTACGCCGGCGTCGGCGCAGGCGGCGAGGACCGCGGGCGAAAGGAGCGGGAAGACGTTGTGGATGTGCACCACGTCAGGGCGTGAGGCGCGCAGTCGGGCGGCGAGCTCCTTGCGGACCGCCGGGTTCCACGGCACGAGGAGCGGCAGCGCGGCCTTGCCGGCGAGTGACCGTCCAGCGATGTCGTCGCTGCGCCGCTCGAACAGCTCGACCCGGTGGCCGGCCGCGCGCAGCAGCCCCACTTCCTGGTCGACGACGACGTTCTCCCCGCTCGGCTGAGCCGAGGAGTAGCGGTTGTGCACCACGAGTACATGCATGCTCAAGGTCACCTCCTGGCCCATCGAGGGATCCGTCGTTGCGGGACCGCGCGCGTCGTGAGGGGCGTCGCCGTCGAGAGGGGCCTGGCCGCGGCAGGTGTCGCGAGGAGCGAGGCGGCCAGGGCCAGATGGAGCAGATACGGCGAGGCGTCGCCGAGGCCTGCCTCGGTGTACGACGAGATCGCGACGTAGCTGATCAGGAAGATCGCGCAGGCCCTCTGCAGTGACGGCGGTCGCAGCAACGCGACGCCGGCGAGGACGAGGATGATCGTCCCGACAAGGATGACGCCGATCAGACCCTGCTCGCTGTAGACGGCCAGCCAGCTGTTGTCGATCGGCAGGCCGCCGAACGACTTGTCGCCCAGGCCCATGCCGAACACCTGCTCCGCGGTGGACCGGGGCGCGGTCAGCAGGGCGTCCCAGACCTTGGCCCGGCCGGTGAGGCTGGTGAAGTACTCCTTGCTCTGACCGCGCAGGAACCACGCCTCCACCGCGGAGGCGAACCCCACCGCGGCCACCGCGGACACCACCACCGCCCAGACGAACAGCCGGCGGGCGGCCGCACTGGTCAGGACGAGCGAGCCGATCGCAAGGACGAGCCCGACGAGCAGGCCGACCGTGGCCGTCCGGGTATGGGTCAAAGCGAGCAGGGCGAGCGACGGCACGATGATCAGGGCCGCGCTGCCTCTGGTGGTCCGGCGGCCCAGGACGAGCAGCACCGTGAGGCCGATGATCACTGCGGCGTACTGTCCGATCTGCGGCGGGGTGAGCGGCCACAAAGCGCCGACAAGCCGACCGCCGTACGTCTCGGGCATGGCCGCGCCAGGCGAGATGACCAGGCCGGCGGCCGCCGTCCCGAGCGCCACGAAGTACATCCGGATGTGGTGCCGGACGAACGTCAGGCTGCCGTCCCACCATCGGCTGAGCAGCCACAGCGTGCCGATGAAGAGAGCGAGGCGGGCGCAGCGGAACAGGGCGCCGAACCCGACCTCCAGGTTCGCGCTGGAGATCACGCTCGGCACGAGGAGCAGGGTGAGCAGGAACAAGAAGGCGCTCGCCCGGATGCGCAGCCGGAGATTGAGCGCGAGCGCCAGCGCGAACGCGGCGGCCAGCGCGCCCATGGTGACCATCTGGATGAGGGAGCGGGGCAGCGGCAGGATGGTCTTCGCCCCGGCGGAGCCGAGCGTGTTGAGCGCGAGCAGCGCCCAGACGATCCCGACGGCCTTCGGCGTGCCGGCGGGGCGCGGTTCGGCGCCGGGCAGCCGCGTGTCCGCCGTATCCGGTCCGGCCGGCAGGATGCCGTGCTTCAGGTTTCCGTCCATCTCAACCACCGGACCGTGGCGCGTAGGTGCTGCCCGTGTCCTGCCGGTACGGCGTGTCCTGCCACTGCCCGGAGTCGAGCTTCTGGTCCGTGTTCTCCGCGACGAAGCTCCACGGTCCGCGGTAGGTGTTGTCGTGCCAGCGGTTGTGCTGCTTGTGGGTGATCGCGTCGGACACCCGCTTGCCCTTGTACGGCGACCACTTCGGATAGGTGCCGTAGTTGGAGAGCACCGCCATGCGGCCGCACTCCGTCTTGCACTTGACGACCGACGGGTCGAGGAGGAAGCGGTTGTCGTGGATGTCCACCCGCTGGGTCTTCCACCGGCAGTCGGCGTAGAGCGGCGCCTTGGTGATCTCCGGTTTCGCGCAGCTCTTGGTGTCCTTCACCAGCAATGTGCAGTATCCGGTGGAGGTGTTGGCCGGGCTGTTGCAGAACCGGTCGGCGTTCTCCCACAGGGTGATGCCGTTCCAGTTGTCCTCCAGCACGTTCCGGTAGATCTCGATCTTGTCCGTACGGGCCTTGATCCGTGGTTCGCCGCCGGATTCCGACACGTAGACGGTCGCGTACGGGAAGGGGTCGTCGCGTTCGGCGGACCTGCGGCCCTCGACCCAGTTGTTCCGCCGGATCGTGTTGTCGCGGATGACCGCGTTGTAGCTGGTCTCGTACATCAGCGCCGCACCGTCGTTGGCCTCGAGCAGATTGCCCTCGATACGGAAGTCGTTGTTGTTGTTGTCCGCCCACAGCCCGACGCCGCGGTTGTCGTGCACCCAATTGCCGCGTATCTCCGCGCCGTTGACGGCCCAGAACTTGATGCCTCCGGTGCAGCCGCAGCCCGGCCGCTTCCGCTCCCAGTCGCCGGTGTTGTTGCCCACGATCTCGTTGCCCTCGACCACCAGGCCGCGGATGGAGTCGCCGGTCTTGTACGCGTTCATTCCGTACTGCCCGTTGTCGCGCAGACAGCTGGCGCGGACCTTCTGGCGGGCACCGGCCATCAGCCCGGCGCCGGAGTTGTCCTGGATCTTCGCGTGCTCGATCACCCACCCGTCGGCCATGTCGTGGTTGACCACGCCCTCGTCGGGCGGCGCGACGAAACGCTGCACGGTCAGGTGGCGGATGGTGACGTCGCGGGCGCTGCCGCTGAACGCGTAGTTGTTCTTCTTCCCGCCGTCGAGCACCGCTCCCGGCGCGCCGATGTAGCGGTTGCCCTTCTTGGTCATGACCTGGGCATAGCGGTCCGGGTCAAGCCGGTGCTTGCCCGGTCGAAGCCAGAACGTGGTGCCCGCTGGGCTGCTCTTCGTCTTCTCGGCCAGGTCGCCGACCACCCCGGGGTCGACCGTCACCGCGCCCTTCGGCGCCTTCGCGGGACCGGCCGCGGGCTTGGCGCACACCCGCGCCATGGACGTGGTGGGCGCCTTGGACGCGGATGGCGCGTCGGTCGGCTCCGCCCGCGCGTCGTCCGGCGTGCTCGTACAGCCGGTCGCCGCCAGCACGACCAGCGCCAGCGGTGCCGCGGGCAACGCCAAGTTCCGCCACTTCATCCCCACACGTCCTCTCTAGCCGCGGAACCTGAGCACGGTGGTGAACTCCCCCGACGACGCGGCGCCGTCGGCGCGTCCGGTGCCGACCAGCGTGGTGGCGGGTTCCTTGCGCCCGAAGCCGGCGGAGTACCAGCCCAGCGGCGGGTCGGTCTCGCCGCGATGCGCACTCCAGCTCAGCTCTCCGGGCAGGTCGAGCACCGCGGAGCGGCCCTCTCCGTCCCGTATCCAGGTGAGCGCTGCCCGGTTCCCCACCAGGTCCGCGGCGATCGCCGGGCCGAGGTGGAACGCCAGGCACACGTCCCGGCTTGGGCCGCGCACCTCGTCGACCACCCGCAACTCCTGTTTCGCGGCGGTCAGTTCCACCCGGCGGCGGTGCACGGAGCCGCCCTGGTAACCGTCGTGCTCGGCAGCCCAGTTGGCCACGCCATCGCCGGATGCGTCCGCGGCCAGGACACGGCTGCGGGCCTGCCGGGTCCACAGGAACGGGCCACCCGATACGGACTGGTCGGCGCCGTCCAGTTGCAGGGTGTTGTGGCCGAGGGTCGACCGGAAGTACTGCCGCCACAGGGGCTGCCCGTGGTAGCAGTACGTTCCCGGGTCGGCGAGTACGTCGACGCCGTCGTGCCGCACCTCCACGGACAGCGCGTCCGCGTGGGCGTGCGCGGCGATGGACAGGAAGCCGTGCGGACCACCGTCGCAGCGGCACCAGATCTCCTCCGGACCGCGCAGGATGGTGAGCCCCGCGTCGGCGAAATGGGCCGGGCGGCTCGCCGGGCGGGACACGGCCGGCTCGGTGGGTTTGATGAGCGCGGCGAGGAGCGTCGTACGAACATCGGTGCCGGTCACTCCCGGCCACCAGTCGAGGCGGCCGAACACGGCGTCCCCGGTGGCGAGGAGCGAGGCCCAGCGGTCGGTGCCCGTGCCGTCCACGACCAGGCCGTGTCCGTCGTCCGCGTCGCCCTGGCGCGGCGGCCGCAACCGGTTGTCCACGACGGCCGCGAGCGCGTCGGTCATCCGCAGCAGCACAAGGCGGATCGACGCGGGGACCGGCACACCGGCGGCATCCGCCTCGGCCACCGCGGCCAGGCCGAGTTCGAGGACGAGGCCGTGGTACTCGGTGGCCAGCTCGCGGTTGAGGCCGGAGTCGAAGGTATTGCCGTCCAGATGCCGCTCGAGCGACCGGAGCGCGCCGGCCCGCCAGCGTGCCGATGAGGGGAACCACGCGAACGCGCAGGCCGCCGCGAACTGCCCGGCGGCCTCGGCGATGACGTGGTTGTTCGCCGAAGAGCCCCGGCTGGGGAAGGCGGCAAGCCAGCGCTGGTGGTGCCAGATCTGGTTCAGCGCCACCGGGTTGCCCTCGAAGAGGCCGGCCGCGCCCGGCCAGCCGTCGAGCAGCCGGCGGATCCACACCCAGGAGAGGAGTCGGATCCCCAGCTCGATGCCGCTGATCCAGTGCACTCCGCGCAGCGGCGCGTTGGCCGCCCACCACGACCGCAGGTGCTCGGCCACGCGCTCGGCGTACCGCTCGTTCCCGGTGATCGCGTAGGCGGCGGCGAGCACGGTGAGGTACTGGTGCCGGGACAGCTCCCAGATCTGCTTGATGTCCCCGACCGCGTCCTCGTTCCGGTACGGCACGTCGAAGGCATAGCCCCACGGAGCCCGGCGCCCGGTCTTCGGGTCGCACCACCAGTCCGGGTGGACCAGGTCGTCGCGGACCACCCCGAAATACTCGGCGTGCCCGTACATCAGGCGGTCCGCCTCGGCGATGAGACGCTTCGCGGCGTCCGGGGCTATGGCGGCGATCGTCCCCGCGGGCAGGACCGCGGTGAACAGGGCGTCGGTCACGCTCGGGCAGTCCGGCCGCGCCGATCGCCACCGCCGTCTGCGCACCGCGTCGACCACCCGGCCGCCGACCTCCCGCGGTCCCATCCGGGAGAGGCGTCGCAGGTACCAGTCCACGCTCATGGTCATCGCGCCCTCGCCAGCGTCACCGGCGCACCGCCCGCCAGTCCGGCCCGCACGGCGAGGGTGGCCGCCGTGGTGGCGACGAGGGACTCCAGCGGCACCGGCATCGGCCCGCCGGTCCGCACGGCCTTGACGAACGCGGCGAGCTCCGCGTTCTGGCCCTTGTCCCGGGCCTGGGGCAGCCGCGAACTGACCCACTTCTTACGCCCGTACACGGATGCGCGTACGAAGTCGTCGAGCCGCAGCACCTTGCCGTCCGCGACGAGGTCGAGCGTCTCCTTGGGGAAGCCCGGCGCGCCGGTGGTGACATAGCTGATGGTGGCTGTGGACCCGTCCGGGTAGCGGAGCACGACCTGCAGGTCCTCGCTGCCGGACATGGCGACCGCGTACACGGAGACGGGGTCGGCGTCGAGCAGCCAGCTCGCCGTGTCGATGAAGTGCCCGCCCTCACCGGCGAACCGTGAGCCCTCGGTGCCCTGTTGGAGGTACCAGCTGCCCTGCTGCAGCCGGCCCGCGTTGACCAGGTAGCGCAGGCTCGCCGGTCCCGTCCGGGCGCCGAACCGCTGCCGGGCCTCCTGTAGGAGCGGCGAGAACCGGCGGTTGAAGCCCACCTGCAGCCGGTCGTTGCCGGACTCCTCCACCGCCGCGAGCACGCCCGCCAGCTCGTCCTCGGTGAGGGCCAGGGGCTTCTCCACGAACACCGTCTTGCCGGCGAGCAGCGCTCTCCGGGTCAGTTCGGCGTGCGAGCTGTGCCGGGTGACCACGAACACCGCGTCGATGGACTTGTCGCCGAGCACGGCGTCGAGGTCGGTGGTCGCCTCGGTGAAGCCGAACTTCCGCTTCGCGTTGGCCGCGGTTCGGCGGCGGCACCAACGGC
>NZ_JBHYIG010000225.1:0-16303 GCF_042740015.1 Streptomyces sp. NPDC059037 | reverse complement strand
CGCACCAACCACGGGCATCCCCCAACTCCATCCGACTGAAGATCATTTACGGGACAACCCTTAGGCGGGGGCCGTTTCCCCGCGTTTCCCGCGGAGTCACTGGGGATTTCGGGGAGCGCTGGGGGAGTGCGGGCGGACAAAAGGCGGCCGCATGCGAAACGCCGTATCCGCAGCTCAGGCACCCTGCCCGCCCCATCACCCGAGGTCACCCCTCCCCAGGGCTAAACTCCGGCGTACAGCCCGACTCGTCTGCTTTTACGGCCCTGACCTGGGGGTTTTCCCGGGGAGGGGCCGTTTGCTGTTTTGCGGGGTGTGCCCGGCTGAGCTGGGGTGTTCCCGGGAATTCCCGCTTGGTTGTGCATTGGGCGTGCGTTGATCTTGGGGGCTGCTGGGGGTACTTGATGGAGTCGAGGGGCCCTGCCGAGTCTGAGCCAGTTTGCTCGCTGCGGCTGGTCTTTGACAGGGCTGTTCGTGGCGCAACCCGTGTGACCTGGGGAGATTCGCTTACGGTGACCAGGCCGGGGCATCTGTCGAAGACGCGGGTCGGGTGACGTCGTGGGGTTCCGGTCCTTGGGAGTAGCTCCCTCGAGTCATCTGACCAGCCCTCTGAGGCTGAGCGTTTGATGTTCAGCTCCGAGGAGAAGGTCCGTCTCATACGCTGTGACTCAGACGCGGAGACGCAAAGATCCAGTCTCAGTGTGTCCGCGATCGCGCTCGGTTCGGAGCGTGGGTGCTGGTCGTCGTCTGCAGGTCGCTGCTGCTTGCCGTATCGGACTCCCGAAATGTCAGTGCCCTCCTCCATAATCGGGGCACCGTCTTCAACGAAGGACCTCATCTCTGTGACGATCACCCAGCACGAGCTCGAATCCCGGCTGTGGAACGCCGCGAACGCGCTCCGCGGCCCCGTCGACCCGGCAGACTTCAAGACCTACGTCTTCCCCATGCTGTTCTGGAAGTGGATCAGCGACACCTGGGTCCACGAGCACGACGCGGCGTTCGATGCCTACGGCGACGACCTCGACGACGAGATCGAGGCCGACTTCCACCGGTTCGAGCTGCCCGAGGGCACGCTATGGAGCGAGGTCACCGAGAAGTTCACCAACCTCGGTGCGGAGATCGCGAAGACTTTCCAGCGAATCGAAAAGGCCAACCCCCGCTCGCTCGCCGGCGTCTTCGGCGACGCCTCGTGGGGCAACCAGGAGCGCATCCCGGAGTCGGCCCTGCTGGGGCTCATCCGAGCGTTCAACAAGATCAGGCTCGACCCGTCGACGGTCTCGCACGACCTGCTCGGCGCGGGCTACGAGTACTTGCTGAAGAACTTCGCCGACGAGTCGGGCAAAAAGGCCGGCGAGTTCTTCACGCCCCGTGAGGTCGTGAACCTGCTCGTCGGGATCCTCCAGCCTGAGCCGGGCGAGTCCGTCTACGACCCGTCCTGCGGCTCCGGCGGGATGCTTGTCGCGACGATCAACCAGCTGCGCGAGTCCGGCAAAGACCACCGCACGCTCAGGGCGTACGGCCAGGAGATCAACCTGACGACGGCCTCGATCGCCCGGATGAACCTGTTCCTGCACGAGATCGAGGACTTCGACATCAAGCGCGGAGACACCCTCCGCGCTCCGGCGTTCAAGGCCCCCAACGGCGCGGTCCGCCACTTCGACACCGTGATTGCCAACCCGCCCTTCTCGCTGGCGAATTGGGGAGCGGACCGCTGGTCCTCGGATCCGCGAGCCATCTGCGGCGTGCCGCCAGCGAAGAACGGCGACTACGCCTTCGTCCAGCACATGGTCTCGTCGATGAAGCCTGGATCCGGTCGTGTCGGCGTGGTGATGCCCCACGGCGTGCTGTTCCGCGGAGGCGCGGAGGCGAAGATCCGCCGGGGCCTCATCGAGAAGGACGTTCTGGAAGCCGTCGTCGGGCTGCCGCCCAAGCTGTTTTATTCGACCGAAATCCCGGCATGCCTATTGATCTTCCGCGACCAGAAGCCAGTTGAGCGCAAGGATCACGTGCTCTTCATCGACGGCTCGGCGGGGTTCACAAAGGGCAAGAAGCAGAACGTGATGTCCGAGGATGACGTCAGAGCTGTCATCGAGGCATACCAGGCAGGCAGCGACTCAGCGCGTGAAGGCGGTGCGGACGTCCGGCTGGTGCCGTTCGAGGAGATCGAGCAGAACGGCTTCGACCTGAACGTCGGCCGCTACATCAAGGTCGCTGCAGAAGAGACCGCCGATCTGGGCACCGCGCTCGTGGCGTATGCCGACGCCCGGCAGCACCGCATCGGCACCGAGGCTGTCATGTTCGAGCGGCTCGCAGCGGCAGGCGTCGACCTGAGCGTGTTCGGGGTGTCCAGTGAGTGAGTGGGAGCGGGTCCGGCTCGGCGAGGTCATCGCGCTGGACGTCGACGCGGTCCCCATCACGGCGACGGACTCCTACGACATCGTCGGTGTCTTGAACCGTGGTCGGGGCCTGTTGTTCCGGGAACCGATCGCTGGCGATGAGACCTCGTACAAGACGCTGAATCTCATCCGGCCGAACCAGATCGTCTACAGCCGCTTGAAGGCGTTCGAAGGAGCGATCACCGTTGCTCCGAACGATCTGGGCGAGGTCTACGCGTCGCAAGAGTTCCCGACGTTCACGTGTGGCGAGCGAATGCTTCCCGAATACTTCCGACTGCTTACGACCACAAAACGACTGTGGGAGCAACTGCAGGCGTTGTCGACCGGCATGGGCGGCAGGCGTGAACGGGTCAAGCCCGCTGACTTCTTGACGATTGAAGTCGCTCTCCCGTCCTTGTCGGAGCAGTTCCGCATCCTCGATGTCATGGCAGCGGTAGACGCGCAGATTGACGGGTTGGATGTCGAGAAGCAGAAGGCAGCCTCATTGCTGGCACTCGTTCGCAACGCGCATCCGGAAGGTACGGAACACGATCTACGCAGCATTGTTTCCAGAATCCAAGGCGGAAAGAGCGTTCAGGCTTCGGATGATAAGCCGCGAACTGGAGAGTCGGCTGTCCTGAAACTGAGTGCAATCCAATTGGGCGCTTTCGTGGCCTCCGAAGCGAAGCGACTTGTTGACCTGACGGGTTACACCAATGCTCACCTAGTGGCAGAGGGTGACCTCCTGATCACTAGAGCCAGTGGTTCATTCGATCGCGTCGGGTATGCCACCATCGCGCGAAATGTACCCCCCCCAGACCTACCTGCCTGACCTTATCTGGCGAATCCAAACAAAGCCCGAAGTCTGCCAGGCGACGTTTCTGGCGCATCTGCTGTGTTCCCCGTCTGTGCGCTCAACTATCACAGCATCAGCGCGCGGGACCGCATCGATGAGGAAGATCAATAAGGCCCTTTTGGGTTCTCTGCGCCTGCCGATCCCGTCACTTGAGGATCAGTCCAAGTACGTTCAGCACTGTGATGCTGTCGCGTTCGCAGTAGAAGACCTGGATCTGGAGCTCGGCAATCTCCGCGCTTTCCGCTCCGCGCTCCTTGCCTCCCTCCTCAACCAGGAAATCGAGATCCCGGAGGCGTACGACGCTCTGCTTGAGGAGGTGTCCTGACATGGGGTGGACGGAAGCGAGCACGATCCAGCGTTCGCTGCTCGAGTGGGCGGAGGAGGCTGGTTGGGGGCGTTTCCAAGGGGACGAGTTGCCGCGCGATGAGCATGACGTCATCGTCGAGGATTGGGTACGCGAAGCGTTGCTCGCGTTAAACCCGGAGCTGGTCGACGACCCTGAGTCGGCGGACCTTGTTCTGCATGAGCTCAATCAGGCGGTCCTCGATGCGCACAACGGTCTCGTTGCGGCCAACGAGCGGCTGACCGTGATGCTTCGTGGCGACCACTCGTTCACGACGATCGACGGTAGGCATGTGCCTCGTCGGCTGATCGACTTCAAAGACCTCAACAACAACCGCTTCACCGTCGCCGACGAGGTCACCGTAAACGGTGCCGCCAAACCGCGCCGGTTCGACGTCGTCTACTACGTCAACGGGTTCCCGCTGGTCGTTGCCGAGACCAAGACGCCTGTGAAGCATCAGGTCTCGTGGGTCAACGCCGCGAAGGACCTTCACGACGTGTACGAGGAGGAGTACCCGAACTTCTTCGCGACGAACGTCTTCAACGTCGCCACCGAGGGCCTGGAGTTCCGCATGGCCCCGGTCCGTGCGGTCCCGGACCCCGACTCCGAGATCTGGGCCCCGTGGGGATCCACTGAGGACGACCCCAAAACAGTCACGGGCCCGGCTCGTGTCGAGCGGGCCGCGCGCTTGCTGCTGCGGCCGGAGACGATCCTGCCGATCCTCAAGGACCTGGTGATGTTCCGTCACGCTCGGGACGCCTCCGAGGCCGACATCAAGTTCTTGCCTCGTTACCCGCAGTTCGAGGCGGCACTGGCGATCCACGCCAAGGTGCTCGCAGGCCGTCCTGGCGGACTGATCTGGCACCACCAGGGATCGGGCAAGACCGAACTCATGGCGTTCACCGCCGCCCGTCTGCTGCGGGACGACGCGGTGACGAAGAAGTTCGGGAGCGCACCGACGGTCATTGTGATCGCCGACCGCAAGGATCTGGTCCGGCAGACGGCGGAGATGTTCGAGACTGCCGGCATGCCGCGGATGACGGTGCCCCGCAACCGGCGCGAGCTGCACGCTCTGCTGCGCAGCGGTGAGCCGGGCGTGGTCATCACGACGGTGCACAAGTTCGCTGAGGCCGGCCACCTGAACAACCGGTCGAACATCGTGGTCCTCGTCGACGAGGCGCACCGCTCGCAGGAGGGGAAGTTCGGCGACGCGTGGCGCGCGGCGGTGCCGAACGCGAAGTTCTTCGGCGCGACGGGTACCGCGATCAAGGACAAGGACCGTTCGACGTTCAAGCTGTTCGGCGACCCTGACGACCCGGACTTTGTGATGTCGCGGTACACGCCGGAGCAATCCATCGCCGATGGGTTCACCAAGCCAGTGATCGTGGAGGGCCGGTCTGTCAGGTTCAACCTCGACAAGGAAGCTTTGGACGAGGCCTTCGACGAGCTGGCGACGGAGGAGGACCTGGACGAGGAGGAGAAGGTCTTCCTGTCGGGGAAGGCTTCTCACATCGAGACGATCCTCTCCAAGCCCGAGCGTGTGGCTGCTGTGTGTGCCGACATCGTCGACCACTTCCTTACCTATGTCGCGCCTCTGGGGCAGAAGGCTCAGGTCGTGGCCTACAACCAGCGCCTTGTGATCGCGTACACCAGGGCCATCGAGGCCGAGCTGGAGCGCCGTGCTGCAGTCATGCCGGACGGACGACTCCGTGAGGTCGGTGTGGTGATGCACGTCGCCGACAGCAAGGCGACCCCCAAGGAGCACAAGAAGCACCTGCTCACTCCGGAGCAGGAGGAGGCGCTCAAGCGCCGCTTCAAGAAGGTCGATGACCCGATGTCGTTCATCGTCGTCACCGCGAAGTGGATGACCGGCTTCAACGCGCCCATCGAGGGCGTGCTGTATCTCGACAAGCCCGCCAAGGACACGAACCTGTTCCAGACGATCACGCGTCCCAACCGTCCGTGGAAGAACCCTGTCACCGGTCAGCGCAAGGACTTCGGGCGGGTCGTCGACTACATCGGGCTCGCGAAAGCCATCGGCAAGGCAGTCGTCGGCCCGAAGGTGAAGGACGACGAAGCGGACGAGCTCAACGTCACCGACGCCTCCAAGCTGGCGGGGAAGTTCGTCGCTGACCTCACGCGTCTGCTGCATCTGTTCGACGGCATCGACACCAGTGACTCGTCGTTTGAGTCGCTCGCCGAGGCTCATGAGCGGATCCCCGAGGGTGGCGCGCAGCGCACCGAGTTCATCGAGACCTACGTCGCGCTGCAGACGGTGTGGGAGTTCCTCGACCCGCACCCGATGCTTCGGCCATTCAAGGGGCAGTACTTCTGGCTCGCGAAGGTGTACGAGTCGATCCGGCCCAAGGACGTCTCCAAGACGTTTCTCTGGGCACGTCTCGGCGCGAAGACCACTGACCTGATTCACAGTCACATGACCGATGTGGGCGTGAAGTCGATGCCGTCGAAGACAGTCACGCTCGACGCTGCCGGCCTGGCACTGGTCAAGAAGATCGCCGAGCAGCTGAAGCTCTCCGAGCAGCAGATGCCAGAGTCGAAAGCCGATGACGTGTACCAGGAGGTCCTCGACTCCATCGAGGCGCGCCTCAGGCGTCGGCTCGCCGATACCGAGAGCCCGGCGTACCGGTCGCTGGCGGAGCGGATCGAGAAGCTTCGTGCCAAGGCGATCGAGAACGTCGAGGACTCGCTGGCGTTCCTCGAGGAAGCGCTGAAGATCGCTCAGGACGTGGTCGCCGCGGACCGGGCAGCGGAACGGGGCGACCAGGGGGCGCTCGACCGGCTGGCCGATCCGAAGCGTGGGGCGCTCACTCAGATCGTCGCGGAGAACACGCCGCCCGGGCTGCACAAGATCGTCCCCGATATAGCCTCGCGGATCGACTCGATCGTCGTCGAGGTCGTCTATGCCGGTTGGAGCGCGAGCGACGTGGGTGACAAACGCGTCCGTCGCGAGCTGCGTTCCGTCCTGAGGGAGTACAGCTTGCCGATCAAGGGCGAGCTGTTCGACCGCACGTACGAGTACGTGCGGGAGAACTATTGAACGACGTCCCGACCGCGACCATCGCAAAGATTGCCCAAGTGCTGGGGCTGAAACTGGAGTTGAAGTGACTCTGCTTGGAACATGTGAGGCAAGCGCCGCGCCTCAGATTGCGTCGGCCTCATGAGAGACGCCCATTTGGCGGTTCGATACGTTTTCCAGAGCTCCAAGGGCTCACCGTATTCCGGCAAAGACCGCAGCGACCTCGGGGAATGGACCACGAGCCCCTCCTTGGCTCGCGCCCTCGCCGTCGGGTGCCTAAGTCGCCTGGATCCGAGCCTTTCGTCCGTCGACATCTGGGATCCCGCGGCCGGTACCGGCTTCGCTGGCTCCCTCCTTGTAGAAGCGCTAAGGTCGGCCGGAATGCGGGTCCGGTATCGCGGCCAGGACATTAACGAGGCTGTGGTGTCGGCGAGTCGGCACCGCTTCGAGGATGTTCCCGACGTCGAGCTCGCTGTCGGGAACACGCTGGAGCACGATGAGTTCGAGGCCTTCGCAGCCGATCTGGTGATCGTCGATGCGCCGTGGGGCCTGCACTGGGCGAGGTCAGCGCAGCAGGTCGAGTCTCGTCGGCGCGAGGGTGCTTTCGGGTTCGGCGTCCCGCAGAGCTCCGACAGCACGTGGCTCTTCATCTCTTTGGCGCTGGAGAAGCTGCGTCCGGCCGCAGAGGGGGGAGGACGCGTCGCAGCTCTGGCCAGCCCCAGCGCGCTAAGCGCGGGCGGTGCCAGCGGTGCCGTCAGGCGACGCATTTTGGAAGCCGGTCTGCTCGAGTCGGTGACGCGGCTGCCCGAGGGCCTGGCACCGAACACATCCTTACCCTTGTACCTCCTGACTTTCACCAACAGATCTGGCGAAGCTGGACGAGGCAAGGCGATGATCGCTGATCTGCAGACGCAGTTCACCACCGAGCATCGGCAGCGGACGATGCCGGACTCCGCGTTTCGCGAGCTCGAGTCTGCTCTGAGGACGGGAAAGCATGGACCCCGCAACCGGAGCATCGTGCTTCAGAAGTTCATCCGCAGGGAAGCGCGGCTCTCGCGACGCTCCAGTGAGGGGCACCTGCTCACGTGGCGTCTCGCGACGTACGGCGACACGGCGGTAGACGCCCAGCTCCTGGAATCTCGCTACGGTCCGGGTTCCGATGTGTCGGTCGACGAGGAGCCGCGCGAGATCTATGACCTCGACCCCAGCCGCATTTTCGGGGACGACGCTCGGGAACTGCTGAAAGACATTCATGATAAGGGGTGGTCGAGTCGACGCCTGAGCGGCCTCATTGCGGCTGCCCCAGAAAAGGTCATGGAACCGATCCAAGAAGCCCGCGAGGGGCAGCTGTTCATCCCGACAACTCGAGACGGGAAGGCCTCGGCTGAGGTGCCCGACAGTGAGACCAAAGGTCGGGTCCTCTCGATCCGGCTCGCAGGCGATCTGGTCGAGCCGGACTTCTTGACTGCTTGGCTCAACTCGGAGCTGGGGATCTCGAGCCGACGCAGGGCGATCGACGCCAGCAGCTCGGGCACGCATGTGAAGGCGCTGAGATCGAATACCAATTCGTTGATGCGCTGGGCCGACGAGCTCATCGTTCCGGTGCCTGGAAAGGCGACGCAGCTCGCGCTCGCTTCAGCGGACGAGCGACTCGCCTCGTTCCAGGCCGAGCTCAGCAGCCAGCGAGAAAGCGTTTGGGAATCGCCCGAGAATGCGGGGGAGGTGGTGAGCAAGATCGCAAACGCGTTCGACGACTCGCTCGCCGCATGGTTCGAGCAGCTTCCCTTTCCCGTCGCATCGGCGCTGTGGACCGCTGAAACGGCGACTTCACTCGGCGACCGGCTAGAGGCGTACCTCCATGCTTGGGAGGCCCTCGTAATCTTTCACGCGACGGTGCTGCTGTCTGCCGGCCGAAGTGATCCGGGCAGTAGCGCCGAGGTCGAAGCCGCCATCCGTCGGGCTTTGCGCGATCAGCACATTGGCATCGAGCGGGCCTCGTTCGGGACCTGGGTGGTCATCCTGGAGAGGACCTCCAAGAACCTTCGTCGTGCTCTCGAGAGCGGTGACTCGGACGAGGTTGCGCGCATTCGCGCGGCGTTCGGTGACCTCGGTGAATCCGCGATCGAGCGTCTGATGTCGAAGGGCGTCGTCAGCAAGTTCAAAGATCTGAACGTCAAGCGCAATCGGTGGCGCGGCCACGGAGGCCACACGTCCGAGGAGGAGCGGAGAGTAAGAGTCGATTCCCTGGTCTCGGACCTTCGCGAGCTTCGCGGGCTTCTCGGCAACGTCTGGGCGCAGCTTTTCCTCGTCCGTGCAGGGAGTGCCAAGCGCAGGCACGATGGCTATGTCCAAGCCGCAGAGGTTGCGGTCGGTACTCGCTCCCCGTTTGTCACCAAGGACTTCCGGGTGGGCGACGCCATGCTCGACGGCGAGCTATACCTGGTGCGAGATGGATCGCAGGCTCCGCTGCGCCTTAGCCAGTTCGTCCAGCTCCGCGCGTCTCCGCGCAATGCTCAGTACACGAGCTACTTCTACAACCGCACTGAAAAAGCCAGGGTTCGCATGATCAGCTATCAGTACGGGCCGGAAAGCGAAGTGGAAGTCGATGCGGAGGACTTCCGCGACGCGTTCGGAGCGCTGACGCCGGGATGAGGCTCACGCTCGAACTGATCCTGCGCAGCGCCGGCATTGACCTCGCGGATGCTCAGGTGATCCGGCACGCATTCGTGAAGGAGCACGGGGACACCGGCCTGTAGGGCATCCACGCGGCCTCGTCGGACGACGAGATCCTGGAGTACACGAGCCAGCAGTCGTCGAAGCCCCGGATCTTCCCCGCAGTCCCGCCGCGCATCTGGGTTGTGTTCGTCCGCGAGGGCTGCGACCGGGCCCCTCTGGCCGGTCGTGGAGAACCGCGGTGAGGTCTCGAACGACGGCGTTCTCCGGACGCTCGAACGGGTCGTCTCCGGGCGAATGGTGACCTCAGGAACCGGCTCGTCATCGGATGGAGGTCTCCGCGCACCTGGCGGCTCAACGGCCCCACGGCTGCGGGCTACCTGGTCATGGAGCCCACGTCGTCCAGGACACCCAAGCGCGAGGCCAAAAGCCACATGGACCGACTGCTCACGAAGAGACGCCCCGGTCGTCAGTGACCGCCCCCGCTGATGTCAGACGTAGATGTCAAGGCCCGCCATCTACCAAAATTGGTAGGTGGCGGGCCTTTGAACTACTGCCCCCGGGGCGGTCCGGACTGGATCTGTACGGAGTGGAGGTGATCGGCAGTTGTTGATCTCATCTGTTGTCGGGGTGGCACGTCCGGCCCAAAGGGGGCGTCCTGACGCAACTTGGAGGGGGGCTCAACCTCGGCTTGGTGCGACCCTCACTAGCGCCAGGCAAGGTTGAGGCGCAGAAAACGCTTGACGACTGAATTGAGTTCCCTCAACTCGCCGGGGTCGGAGAATACGCTTGACGGTAAATGGTCCGTAGGTAGAGGGCATTCTTGTCATGCGTGGAGCCGGTACGGGGGCTGGCCCCTGCTGCCTGGTGCGGCGGGGACGTCGGGGCTTGTGCGGGTTGGGGTGTGACGTTCTGCGGGGGTGCGGATGTACTGGAGGGGCTCATGGCGCGGGTCATGAGGTCGCGTACGAGCGGATCGCCCGGTGCGTGCTGTAGCGCGACGGCCGCCTCCGTGACAGCCGCATCGTGGTGACCCGCGTCCAGCAGCAGCTCTGCGAGGTGCACCCGCAGAGGAACGTCACTGGGGGCCGCCGCGACGGCTGTGCGCAGGCTTTGGATCAGAGGGGATTCCTCCGGCATGGGCGACTCTCTGGGTAGGTGATGAGTGGGGTGGCCCGGTGTTCCCTGGTTTCCTTGGTTCACCGGGGTGCCCTGGCAGATCCCGGGGCGGCTTTGAGGTGCTGGGTGAGCTGCTGGAGTGCGGTCCAGGCGGTCGCGTCGGTGCCGTCTCCCAGGGCGTAGTGGAACGCGGGCCGGGCTGCAGGGCCGAGTTGGGCGGGGCGGGCGCCGGCCTGGGGGTGTTGGGCGTGTGTGCGGCCGATCTCGCGCACGGCGTCCGCGCCGAGGGTGAAGGAGAGGGGGATGGGCGGGGCTTCGAGCCTGGGCGGGACGGTGAGGTCCCCGTCGGCGGTGCGGAGTGTGGTGAGCATGGAGGTCAGGCCGTGCTCGGTGGCGAGGGTCTCGGCGAGTGGGGTGAGGGTGTCCAGGGGCGGGGTTTCGTCGGCGGCGTATCCGAGGGTGAGGATGATGTGTTCCTCGATGCCCGCCGTGGTGTGGGTGACGCGGGTGGTGGCGATGGCCGGGCGGTCGGGGGTGCCGATGGTGGTCAGCCAGGTGGGGGCGTTCTTCTGGGCGCGGGTGCGGGCCAGTTCGGTCATCTGGCGTCGGGACCAGGGCAGGCCGATGGGTTCGGCGGTGGACCATCCGGCCGGTGAAGTGCCGGTGAGGGCCTGCCAGGCCGACTCCAGGGCGCCGCCGAGCAGCAGGTGTTCATCGGCGGCATGGGTCGTGTGAAGGGAGAGGCCCAGCTGGCGCGCGCCCAGGGTGTCCGGGGAGTCGGTGGCGGGCCGGGGTTTGAAGGCTTCCGCCACCCGGGCCTTTCCGTCCGCGGACTTCACCGGCGTGAAGTGGCCGTCCTGCCAGTGGAGTTCGGCGCCGGAGAGGCCGTCGTAGTAGCCGCAGTCGGGGTCCTGGACGACCCAGCGGTTGGGGTGCCCCTGCAGCGCGTTGCGGGTGGGGAGCGTGAGGCTTGCGCGGGGTGGGGTGACGATCTGCAGGGCCAGGTCACCGTCGGCGGCGGTTCGCAGGGCGTCAGCCAGCCAGCTGGTCATTGCCACGACCGGGCGGTCCTGGATGACGACCGCGGCCTTGTCCGTGAGGACGTCGACCGCGGGAGGTGCCGACTCCGGTGCCGGTGTGGCGGTGGCGGTTTCGGGGGTGAGCGGGACGACCTCGGTGTGGGCCGCCTCCGGCGGCCACACGGTGCCACCGAGTACCGCGGCCAGTCGCCCCGCGAACGAGCCCGCGAGCCCCTCGCCTTCCTCGACGGCGGTGGAGGCGCGGGCCTCGGTCCACCAGAACGGGACGTCGGGAGCGGCCACTTCGGTGCCGAGCAGGCGCTGTGCCTCGCCGGGGACATGGATGAGCAGGGGCGCTTCGACGGAGACGAGCGGGCGGCCACCCGGTGTGCAGAGCTGGACGACGGCCCCCTCGTTCACACTGGCTACGCCCAGGTCGGGGCCGCCCGCGAAGAGCCCGGCGAGCAGGGTGTTGACGTCGGGCATCTTGGGCGTGAGGGCGATGACGTCCTTGGTCACGGCTGGCGGGTCTCCGTGTCGCTGTCTGTGGTGGTTTCTGCGGCGAGCGCCGTCTGGATGAGCTGGTGGCGGCGGCCGCGGCGGATCAGGGTGCCGCGGCCCGGGGGTTGGGCTGAGGCGTAGAGGCCGGGGAAGAGCTGTCCCTCGGTGCGGTCGCCGGTCATGAGGAGGGCGGTGGTGCCGGTCTCGCGCAGCGTGGTGAGGAAGGGCTCGTACAGGGCGCGCGAGGCTCCGGCGACGCGGCGGGTGACGATGAAGTGCAGGCCGATGTCCTGGGCGGAGGAGATGTAGGGCAGGAAGGGCGCCAGGGGTTGTTGGCCCGCGGTGGTGAGGATGTCGTAGTCGTCGACGAGGATCACGATGTGCGGGCCGGTGAAGGTGGGCCCGTCGGCGATGGCGTCCGGGTCGGCGGTCTCGGGGAGGCGCTTCTCCAGTTCGCCCGCGATGCCGGTGGCGAGGGCCTGGGCGAGTTTGGCGTTGTGGGCGTAGCCGCCGCGGTAGGGCTCGGGGACGACGCCGCGCAGGCCGCGGCGCGGGTCGAAGACGCCGAAGACCAGGTCTTTGTCGGTGTGGCGGTCGATGAGCTGTTGGGTGATGAGCTTGAGCAGGTTGGTCTTGCCGCATTCGTTGTCGCCCAGGACCAGGAGGTGCTGGTCGCCTCCGAACAGGTCGAGGTGGGCGGGGGCGAGGTTGTCCTGGTCGACGCCGAGCGGGATGCGGGCGGGCTCGGCGGTCGGCGAGGGCAGTTTCGCGGCAGGGAGGGCGGTGGGCAACACCCGTACGGGTGCGGCGAGTTCGCCGTGCCAGCTGGCACGCAACGTACGCCCGGCGCGTTCCAGGGCGGGCCCGAGGTCGCCGGTGGACGGTTGGCCGTCGATGCGGGGCAGGGCGGTCTGGGCGAAGAGTTTGGTGTCGGTCAGGACGCGGCCGGGGGTGTCCGCGGTCAGCGTCTCGGACAGTTTGCGGTCGACACTCGAGTCCGAGGGGTCGTTCAGGCGCAGTTCGACGCGGGTGCCGAACATGGACTGGGTGGCGATGCGTACGTCGTTCCAGCGCAGCATGCCCGCAACTATGTGGATGCCGTAGCCGCTGCCGCGCTTGAGGAGGTCGGCGACGGTGTCGTCCAGCTCGGCGAACTCGTCACGCAGGGCGCCGAATCCGTCGATGAGCATGACGATGTCGGTGGAGCCCAGTTCAGGCAGCTTGCCCTGGCCGCGCAGGTGGCGCAGTTGGTCGACGGAGTCGATCCCGTACTCGCGGAAGAGCTCTTCGCGCAGGGCGAGTTGGGCGCGGACCTCGGCGACGGTGCGTGTGGCGCGCTCGTGGTCGGCGCGGCCCGCGATGCCGCCCACGTGCGGCAGCCCGGCAAGGGCGGAGAGGCCGCCGCCGACCAGGTCCAGGCCGTAGACGGCGACGTCGGCCGGGGTGTGGGTCAGGGCCAGGGAGAGCGCGACCGTGCGCAGCAATGTCGTCTTGCCGGACTGGGGGCCGCCGATGAGCGCGGCGTGGCCGCCGGCGACGGTCAGGTCCAGGATCCAGGGTTTCTGCCACTGCTTGGCCGGGTCGTCGAGGACGCCCAGGGGTATCTGCATGGCGCCCGCGCCGGTGGCGAGGTGCAGTCCGCGCTCCGAGGCCTGCACGGGCCCGGCGGCGGCATCGAGGGAGATCGCGGAGGGCAGCGGGGGCAGCCAGATGCGGCGCACGGGCGGGGCGGCTGTGCACAGTTGGTCGACCATGGCCGTCAGGACGGTCGGGCCGGTCTCCCGCTCCCGCATCGAGGGTTCTTCCGGCGCGCCGGTGGTGGGGTCCTGGCCCGTGTTGTAGGTGGGGTAGGGCCAGGCGAGCGGTTCCTCGTTCGTCTGTTCGCGCAGGGCCGGGCTTCGGTGGGCGCCGGAGACATAGCCCGCCTTGAACCGTTCGTACGTCGATGTGTCGACCTTGAGATAGCCGAAGCCCGGCAGCGGCGGCAACTGGAAGGCGTCGGTGGTGTCCAGGACGGTGCGTGATTCATCGGCGGAGAAGGTGCGCAGGCCGAGCCGGTAGGAGAGGTAGGTCTCCAGGCCCTTCAGCTTGCCCGATTCGATGCGCTGGCTGGAGAGCAGCAGGTGGACGCCGATGGAGCGGCCGATGCGGCCGATGGAGAGGAACAGGTCGATGAAGTCGGGCTTGGCGGTGAGGAGTTCGCCGAATTCGTCGATGACGACGAAGAGGTGCGGCAGGGCTTCCAGCTCTGGTTGCTTGGCGCGCAGGGCGGCGTAGTGGCCGATGTCGGCGACGTTGCCCGCGTCCTTGAGGACCTGCTGGCGGCGCTTGACCTCCCCGGCCAGGCTGGTGTGGACGCGCTCGACGAGTCCGGCCTGGTTCTCCAGGTTGGTGATGACCCCAGCGACGTGCGGGAGTTCGGTGAAGGGGGCGAAGGTGGCGCCGCCCTTGTAGTCGACCAGGACGAGCGCCAGATCCTCTGGGGAGTGGGAGGCAACCAGGGCCAGGACCAGGGTGCGCAGAAGCTCGCTCTTGCCGGATCCGGTCGCGCCGACGCACAGACCGTGCGGGCCCATACCCAGTTCGGAGGACTCCTTGAGGTCCAACAGGACTGGTTCGTGGCGGTCGTTGAGCCCGATGGGTACGCGCAGGAAGTCGCGTTCGCCGCGTGGCGCCCAGAGCCGTGCGAGGTCAAGGGCGGCCGGGTCGTCGATGCCGAGGAGGGTGGGGAAGTCGACGGGTCCGGAGATCGGGGTGCCCTCGGCGGCGGATTCGGCCGACAGGCGCAGCGGGGCGAGCATGCGGGCCAGCCCTTCGGCGCCGGGCACGCTGACCGTGTCGGTGGTTCCGCGTCCGGGCGTCGCGTTGGGGGTGCGCAGGTCTTCGACGGTGACGCGGTTGTCCTCGACGGTGATCCGGACGCTCACTTGGTCCGGCTCGTGGACCTGCTGCTCAAGGAGGTGGAGCACGGTCACGCCCATGGCGGTGAGGTCAACGGCGGTGTCCGGGCGGGGGAGTTCGGTGGCCGTGCTGCCATGGCAGTCACTGACGACGAGGAGCCGGTCGTTCATCCGCAGGGCGTTGCGGTCGGACAGGCCGCGGCGTACTTCGGCGGCGTAGGAGGAACGGCGGCGCAGGTCCGGGGCACACTGGCGGGCGAGCTGCGTGAGGTCCGGGGCGATCCGCCGCGCGGCGACCGGCCCGTCGTCCTGCTGGGGATCGAGGATATGGGGCAGCCACTTGGCCCACTCCCACTCCTCCAGGCGTTCGCCGGGTACGCCGAGGGCGATGGCGACGTCGTCGGGCGCGTGGGTGACCGCGGCCTGGATCAGCAGGGCGCGGGCCACCCGGAGCACGTCCTCGCGCTCGCCGATGATGCTGACGTTGCCGGCACGGTCCAGCGGGGCCGTGAGGGGGAAGTCGGTGGCGGTGGTGAACCGGTGCTGCAGGGCACGCGCCTCGTTGAGCATGAAGGGGTCGGGCGGGGTCAGCACGCCGCTGCCGGAGTTCTGCCCGATGGTGAGCTGTTGTACGGGTACGTCGCCGGTGCCGAACCGCACGCGCAGGAAGTCCGCGTCCAGGCGGCGCCGCTCCCACAGTCGTGCCGGGTCGCGCACGAGGTCGTACAGCGCTGTTGGAGGCGGATTGAGGACCCGCGCCTGCTGCCTCAACTCGCGCTCGACGGCGCCCAGTTCCTCGCGCTGTTCCTCGACGTACTCGAGATAGCGCTCACGCTGGGTACGCCGGGTGCGCTGGGCCTTGCCCCGCTGGGAAAGGAACAGGGCGACCGCACCCAGCAGGGCGAAGACGAGGACGATCGCGCCGACGGCGGCGAACTGGCTGTTGCGGATGACGGTCATCATCACGACCGAGCCCATGACGCCCGCCATCGGCAGGAGCGCGGTGGCGGCGTTGCCCATCTTGCCCTCGGGCAGGTTGGGCGGCGGCTCGATGGTGCGCTCCGGGGTGGCCGAGAGGGGCCGGGTGGAGCGGGCCGGGCGGTGGACGAGGCGGTGGGTCATCGCACCCGCACCGCCCGCCCCATCGCCTCGGCGGCCAGCCGGACGGCGGCGTCGCGGGAGTTCTGGCCGAGCATGCCGGTGTGGATGGGGCCTCCTTGGGCCAGATGACGGTCGTAGGGGAGGGGGACCACGGCCACCCCGGTCTCGCGCAGATGCGCGGCGGCCGTCTTCAGATCGAGCGTCGTGTCGGGGGAGTTGGCGGACAGCGCGACCACGGTGGTGGCCAGGGCCGAGTGCGGCAGTTGGGCCAGCCAGTCCAGGACCACGCGGGTGCCGCCCACGCCCTCGGCGGTCATCGGGGCGACCACCACGCGCGCGTGGGCGGGGTCCAGCGCGGTGCGGGCCACCGCGCCCGGCCGCG
>NZ_JBHYIG010000224.1:0-16405 GCF_042740015.1 Streptomyces sp. NPDC059037 | reverse complement strand
CAGTCCTCAAACGCCGGACGGGCTGAAAAAGCTACAGACGGGTGGGCGGGCAACTGCCGGGTATCGGGCGGGTGGGCGGGAAAGCTTTCGCCGCGAAGCGGCGGAACGGGGCCGCTGCCGGGCAATCGGGTGGGTGGGCGGGAAAGAATCCGCCGCGGAGCGGCGGTCGTGAACGCTAGCCCCCCGCCCCCGCGAAATGCTCCCGCACCAAGGACTGGACGACGGCCAGGTCACGGGCCACCAACGCCTCCAGGAGGGCCGTGTGCTCCGCCGCGTCGGCGACGAGGTCGGCGCGGCGCCCGGAGACGGGCCCGCTGACCAGCGGCCACTGCGACCGCCGGTGCAGATCATCCGCCACCTGCACCAGCTGCCGATTCCCGGAGAGACCGAGGACCGCCCGGTGAAAGGCGCGGTCCGACTCCGCGTAGCGGGCGAGGTCTCCACCCGCCGCCGCCACCACGCTCGCCTCCGCCAGCGGCCGCAACTCACACCACCGCGCGGCAGGCACCGTACGCGCAAGCCGCAGCATCACCGGCACCTCGATCAGCGCCCGCACCTCCGCGAGCTCCCCCAGCTCCCGAGCGCTCCGCTCGGTCACCCGGAAGCCACGGTTCGGCACGACCTCGACCGCGCCCTCGATGGCGAGCTGCTGCATCGCCTCGCGCACGGGAGTGGCGGAGACCCCGAAGCGCTCACCGAGCACCGGCGCGGAGTACACCTCGCCCGGCAGGAGATCACCGCCGACCAGCGCGGCGCGCAGCGCGTCGAGCACCTGACCGCGGACCGAGCTCCGCTGCACCGGCTTGCGCGGCGCGGGCGGCGGGACTGGCGCGGACGGCTCCGCCTCAGCCTCCGCGTGCGTGTGCTCACCGCGCGCCGAGCCCGACCGCGGCTGCTCCGGCACACGGGCGGCAAGGCGGTACGCGTCATGCGCTCTGGCCTGCTCCACGAGGTCCACCCATAGTCCGCTCGGTCCGAAAGGTACGAGAGGCACCATAGGCGGACAGCACCGCAGTTGAAACCTCGATCACTTCGGGTAAGGTAAGGCTAACCTGCAATCGATCGTGATTCGGTGGTCCCCGTATGCACGTTCCCGCCTTGGCGAAGCGCGCCCCGAGCGCCCTCGCGGACGCCTACGCCCGCCTCACCGAGGTGTTCCCGGGACTGCGCGTGACAGAGCTCGGCAACGAGGAGCAGGCCCCACAGGGCGACGGCTGGGTCACCGCCGCCCGGCTCGCGGAGGGCGGGGCCGACCTCGACGCGTTTCTGGCGTGGGACGAGGCGCAGGTACTGAAGGACTACGGGCAGGCCGGGCGCCCCGATGTCATCGCAAGCTTCGGGCTTCACCGGTACGCCTGGCCGGCCACGCTCCTGATCACCGTTCCGTGGTTCCTGCACCGCCGCGTCCCCCGCTACCCCGTACAGAACGTCGCCTTCCAGCGCACCCTGGGCCGGATGGCCGTCCGCGACGCGGGCTTCGCCTGCCTGCCGGGCGATCCGGCCGCGGCGCTGCCCGGCGCCCGTGTCGTACCCGACGAGGAGGCCCTGCGCGCCGAGGTGCGGGCGGCCGTCGCCGAGCATCTGGGACCGCTGCTCGACGCCTTCGGGCCCCGGATGCGGCGCCGCTCGCGCGCCCTGTGGAGCGTCGCCACGGACGAGATCGTCGAGGGGCTCTGGTACATCGCCCACCTCCTGGGCGAGGAGCAGCGCGCCACACAGGATCTTGAGCTGCTGCTGCCCGGCGCCACCAAGCCGTACGTCGGGACGGCCGGGTTCCGGGAGCTGACGGGGCCGAACGGCGAGTCCCTGCCGACCCGCGACCGCGCCAGCTGCTGCATGTTCTACACGCTGCGCCCCGAGGACACCTGTGTGACCTGCCCGCGCACCTGCGACACGGAGCGCGTCGCACGGCTCAGCGCCGCGGCCTGACCGCCCCCCAGCGCCCCCCAGCGCCCCCACGGTCTCCAAAACCTCAGCCGCTTCCCCCCGAACCACCCCTTCGTGTCCGTTTAATCGAACTCAACTCGCCCTCCTGGCCGCTGAGTTCGAGCAAAACGGCGCGCGCCGCACCCCTTTGCACCCCCCAAGGCGTTCTCTTGCCCCGAAACCCCTCTGAGGGCCACCGGGATTGGGTCACTATGGCGCCCGAACGCCCTACCGCGACGCAAGGGACCCCAGATGAGACTGACCGACATATCGCTGGACTGGCTGCTTCCGGGCTGCGTCCTGCTCCTGGGCATGCTGGTCGCGGTGGCGGTGCTCGCACGCGGCAAGCGGGCCGGGCAGAAGGCCGCCGGTGCCTCCAGCGACGAATCGTGGGAGCGCAGCGAGGAGCGCCGCAGGCGCAAGGAAGCGGTCTATGGCTCGGCTTCGTACGTGCTGCTTTTCTGCTGCGCGGCGGTCGCTGCCGCACTCTCCTTCCACGGCCTCGTCGGCTTCGGCCGGCAGAACCTGAACCTGTCCGGCGGCTGGGAGTACCTGGTCCCGTTCGGACTCGACGGGGCGGCGATGTTCTGCTCCGTGCTCGCCGTGCGCGAGGCGAGCCACGGTGACGCGGCGCTCGGCTCGCGGCTCCTCGTGTGGACGTTCGCGGGCGCGGCCGCCTGGTTCAACTGGGTGCACGCGCCCCGGGGCCTCGGCCACGCGGGCGCCCCGCAGTTCTTCGCGGGGATGTCGCTCTCGGCGGCGGTGCTCTTCGACCGCGCGCTGAAGCAGACCCGCCGTGCGGCGCTGCGTGAACAGGGCCTGGTGCCGCGGCCGTTGCCGCAGATCCGCATCGTGCGCTGGCTGCGCGCGCCCCGCGAGACCTTCGGCGCCTGGTCGCTGATGCTCCTCGAAGGCGTACGCACCCTGGACGAGGCGGTCGAGGAGGTCCGCGAGGACCGGCGCGAGAAGGAGCAGACCCGGACCCGCAGGCGGGACCGGGAGAAGCTGGAGCGCGCGCAGCTCAAGGCGATCAGCCGGGGCCACCGGGCCCTGCCGGGACGCGGCGGACGCCAGGTCGACATGCAGGCCGTGGCACCGGCCGCCGGGTCCGCGCAGGTCGGCGCGGACCCTGCCATAGCGCCGCAGGAACAGCTGGCGCTGCGCTCCCGTCCCTCCCTGCAGGCCGTCAGGAGCGGCTCTGACGCCGCCACGCCGGTGACCGTCGACCTCACGGCCGAGGACGACACACAGACCCTGCCGCGGCTCGACTCCCTGGAGCAGAAGCTCAAGGACCTTGAGCAGCAGTTCGGTTAGGGCGGGAAACGGCCGGCGGTCCGGGTCACACCGGGCCGCCGTCCAGCTCGAACCACACCACCTTCCCCACCCCGTGCGCCCGCACGCCCCAGGCGTCGGCGAGGGACTGCACGAGGACCAGGCCTCTGCCGTGCGTACCGTCGTCGGCGTTCGGTACCCGCAGCTTGGGGCGGCGCCCCACGAAGTCCCTGACCTCGACGCGCAGCCGGCCCGGCGCCACGGTCGCCGTCAGGATCGCGTCGTGATCGGTGTGCACCAGTGCGTTCGTGACCAGTTCGCTGGTCAGCAGCTCGGCTATGTCGGATCTTCCCGGTTTGCCCCAGGAGCGCAGGAGTTCACGCAGCGCCCCGCGCACCTCGGAAACCGCCCGTAGGTCTGATCGCCCCAATCTGCGCCGGAGTTGAGCCCGGTCGGGCTCCCCCACCATGTCGTCGGTCGACTCGTCCCGTATTTTCGGCGAAGCAGCCCCGGATCGGGGACCACCCCCTCGTACCTGCCTTGTCATGACCCCCGCCCACAAGATGAGTCCTGTTCCTCCTTGCTCGAACGCGCTCACGGAATGCATGCCCCACCCGGTTGGCGGCACTCATGTCCATTCATCAACCAAGGGAACGGGTGCGCCCGGGCCCCACGGGGAAGTGAAGCGGTGGATCGTTCCCGCATGATCCCGGGAGATCCCGCGTGAGTCCGTCCGAGCCCGCCGAGGAGCCGCCGTGCACGACGACCGACTGCTGGTTGAGGGACGCCTGGAGCGCGCCCTGCGGCAGTTCATCCGCCCCGCCCGGTACACGGACCGTGTGCCGCTCGCCCTCTCGGTCTGGCACGCCCCGGGCGAGCCGGTGCCCGTCGCCGAGGCGCTGAAGGCGTCGTACGCGCCTTTCGAGACCGGCACGGAGTGGGGAAGTCCCTGGTCAACCAGTTGGTTCCGGCTGCGGGGGCAGGTGCCCGACGCATGGCGCGGACGGCGCGTCGAGGTGGTCGTCGACCCCGGGTTCACCGGTGACGGGCCCGGTTTCCAGGCCGAGGGTCTGGTGTACGACGCTTCGGGCGTTCCCCTGAAGGGCGTTCACCCGCGTAACCGGCACATCCCCGTGGCGGCCCCCGCGCAGGGCGGTGAACCGGTGCATCTGCTCCTGGAGGCGGCGGCCAATCCGGCCGTTCTGCGTGACTTCGAGCCGACGCCGCTCGGCGACGTTCTGACCGCGGGCGATCGGCCCATCTACCGATTCGCCTCTGCCGATCTGGCCGTACTGAACGAGGAGGCCTGGCGGCTCACCCTGGACATCGAGGTCCTCTCGGAGCTCATGTACGAGCTGGATGCGGCCCGGCCGCGCCGCCACGAGATCCTGCGGGCCCTGGAGCGGGCGCTCGACGCGCTCGATCTGCACGATGTGCCGGGCACGGCCGCTGCCGCCCGCGCCGAGCTCGCCGGGGTCCTCGCGAGCCCCGCCCACGCCAGCGCGCACCGCGTCTCCGCCGCCGGGCACGCGCACATCGACTCGGCCTGGCTGTGGCCGCTGCGCGAGACGGTGCGCAAGGCGTCCCGCACCTTCGCCAATGTCACGGCGCTGGCCGAGGAGTATCCCGAGCTGGTCTTCGCCTGCTCGCAGGCCCAGCAGTACGCCTGGGTGAAGGAGCACCAGCCGCACATCTGGGAGCGCATCAAGAAGGCGGTGACGGACGGGACTTGGGCGCCGGTTGGCTCGATGTGGGTCGAGTCGGACGCCAACATGCCGGGCGGTGAGGCGCTCGCGCGGCAGATCACGCACGGGATGCGGTTCTTCCGCGAGGAGCTCGGCGTCGAGACGGAGGAGATCTGGCTGCCGGACTCCTTCGGATACACCGCCGCCTTCCCGCAGTTGGCGAAGCTGGCGGGCGTCCGCTGGTTCCTCACCCAGAAGCTGAGCTGGAACCAGTCCAACAAGATGCCGCACCACACCTTCTGGTGGGAGGGCATCGACGGCACCCGTGTCTTCACGCACTTCCCGCCGGTGGACACCTACAACTCGCAGTTCCACGGCGCCGAACTCGCCCACGCGGAGCGCAACTTCACCGAGAAGGGCCGCGCGTCCCGCTCGCTCGTGCCGTTCGGCTGGGGCGACGGCGGGGGCGGCCCCACCCGCGAGATGATGGAGCGTGCGCGGCGCCTTCGCTCCCTTGAGGGTTCGCCGCGCGTCGAGATCGAGCGGCCGTCGGCGTTCTTCGCGGCGGCCGAGGAGGAGTACGGGGAGCGGGCTCCGGTCTGGTCCGGCGAGCTGTATCTGGAGCTGCACCGGGCGACGTACACCACGCAGGCGGCGACCAAGCGCGGCAACCGGCGCAGCGAACACGCCCTGCGCGAGGCCGAGTTGTGGTGCACGGCAGCCTCGCTGCGGGACCCTTCGTACGCCTACCCGTACGAGGCGCTCGACCGGCTGTGGAAGGCGGTGCTGCTGCACCAGTTCCACGACATCCTGCCGGGCTCGTCGATCGCCTGGGTGCACCGGGAGGCCCGCGACACCTACGCACGGGTGCTTGCCGAGCTCGACGAGATCACCGCCGGTGCGGTGCGGTCCCTCGGCGCGGGCGAGGCCGCCGTGCTCAACGCGTCGCCGTACGCCCGCAGCGAGGTCGTCACGAGCGGCGAAGGGGCCCTGGTGCACGTGAACGTCCCGGCCCTCGGCACGCAGAGCCTCGCGGTGGCGGCCGGGCACACCCGCGCGCCGGGTACCGGTGCCAGGGCTCAACTCGCCGACGGCACCATCGTGTTGGGGAACGAACATCTCCGCGTCACGATCGACACGGACGGGCTCCTGACCTCCGTACGCGATCTCGACGCCGACCGCGAGGTCCTCTCCCCCGGTTCGCGCGGCAACCTCCTCCAGTTGCACCCCGACCATCCCACGCACTACGACGCCTGGGACCTCGACCGGCACTACCGCAACACGCACTCAGACCTCACGGACGCGGAGTCCGTCGAGCTCGTGGAGGACGGGCCGCTGCGGGTCGCCGTCCGCGTGGTGCGGGCCTTCGGGGACTCGCGCATCACGCAGGAGATCCGGCTCGCGGCGGGCAGCCGGCGCGTCGACGTGGTCACGGACGTCGACTGGCGGGAGTCGGAGAAGGTGCTCAAGGCCGCCTTCCCGCTGGACGTGCACGCCGAACGGTCCGCCGCCGAGATCCAGTTCGGCCATGTGCACCGGACGACACACGCCAACACCGGCTGGGACGCGGCCCGTTTCGAGATCTGCGCGCACCGGTGGCTGCGGGTCGCCGAGGAGGCGTACGGCGTCGCGGTGCTCAACGACTCGACGTACGGCCATGACGTGACGCGCGCGCCGCACGCCGACGGGCTCGGCACCACCGTGCGGCTCACGCTGCTTCGCGCCCCGCACAGCCCGGACCCGGAGACGGATCTGGGCACGCACCGGTTCACGTACGCGCTGCTGCCCGGTGCGACGACGGGCGACGCGGTCGCGGAGGGCCTCGCGCTGAATCTGCCGCTGCGGGTGGCCGAAGCGCCCGTGCTGCCGTCGCTGGTGAGCGTCGACGACCCGGCGGTGACCGTGGAGTCGGTGAAGCTCGCGGACGACGGGAGCGGCGATGTCGTGGTGCGGCTCTACGAGTCGCGGGGCGGGCGCGCGGCGGCCGCGCTCACCACGTCGTTCGCCGTGAGCGCGGCGCAGGTGACGGACTTGCTTGAGCGGCCGCAGCGACCGGCCGAGACGGACAGCGCGGGCCTGGCGCTCGATCTGCGGCCGTTCCAGATTCTGACGTTGCGACTGACGCCCGTGCGGTGACAAGTCGTCAGGGACGGGGCACGTTGCGGAGGTTGGAGCGTGCCATCTGGACCATGCGGCCGACCCCGCCGTCCAGGACGATCTTGCTGGCGGAGAGCGCGAAGCCGGTCACCATCTCGGAGCTGATCTTGGGTGGGATGGAGAGGGCGTTCGGGTCGGTGACGATGTCGACGAGGGCGGGGCCCTTGTGGGAGAAGGCGTCCTTCAGGGCGCCCGCGAGCTGCTTGGGCTTCTCCACGCGTACGCCGTAGGCACCGGCCGCGCGGGCCACGGCGGCGAAGTCGGGGTTGTGGTTGGCGGTGCCGAACGACGGAAGCCCCGCCACCAGCATCTCCAACTCGACCATGCCCAGGGAGGAGTTGTTGAACAGGACGATCTTCACCGGCAGGTCGTACTGGACCAGGGTGAGGAAGTCGCCCATCAGCATGGAGAATCCGCCGTCGCCCGACATGGAGATGACCTGGCGCCCGCGGTCGGTGAACTGGGCGCCGATCGCCTGCGGCAGGGCGTTGGCCATCGAGCCATGGCTGAAGGAGCCGATGATGCGGCGCTTGCCGTTCGGTGAGATGTAGCGGGCCGCCCAGACGTTGCACATGCCCGTGTCGACGGTGAACACGGCGTCGTCGGCGGCGAGTTCGTCGACCACGGACGCGACGTACTCGGGGTGGATCGGGATGTGCTTCTCGACCTTGCGCGTGTACGCCTTGATGACGCCTTCGAGGGCGTCCGCGTGCTTCTTCAGCATCTTGTCGAGGAAGCGGCGGTTCGTCTTGGGCGTGACGCGCGGCGTGAGACAGCGCAGGGTCTCGCGTACGTCGCCCCAGACGGCGAGGTCCAGCTTGGAGCGGCGGCCGAGACGCTCGGGGCGCACGTCGACCTGGGCGATCTTGACGTCGTCGGGCAGGAAGGCGTTGTAGGGGAAGTCCGTGCCGAGGAGGATGAGCAGGTCGCATTCGTGGGTGGCCTCGTACGCGGCGCCGTAGCCCAGGAGTCCGCTCATGCCGACGTCGTACGGGTTGTCGTACTGGATCCATTCCTTGCCCCGCAGCGCGTGGCCCACCGGGGACTTGATCTTCTCGGCGAACTCCATGACCTCGGCGTGCGCGCCGGCCGTGCCGCTGCCGCAGAAGAGGGTGACCTTGTCGGCCTCGTCGATCATCGCGGCGAGCTTCTCGATCTCCGCGTCGCCGGGGCGTACGGAGGGGCGCGAGGTGACCAGGGCGGTCTCGACGGCCTTGTCGGGAGCGGGCTGATCGGCGATGTCGCCGGGCAGCGTGACCACGCTGACGCCGCTCTGGCCGATCGCGTGCTGGATGGCGGTCTGGAGGAGACGGGGCATCTGCTTCGGGTTGGAGATCATCTCGCTGTAGTGGCTGCACTCGCGGAAGAGCTGGTCCGGGTGCGTCTCCTGGAAGTAGCCGAGACCGATCTCGCTCGAAGGGATGTGCGAGGCGAGGGCGAGGACCGGGGCCATGGAGCGGTGCGCGTCGTACAGGCCGTTGATCAGGTGGAGGTTGCCGGGCCCGCAGGAACCGGCGCAGGCGGCGAGGCTTCCGGTGATCTGGGCCTCGGCGCCGGCGGCGAAGGCGGCGGTCTCCTCGTGGCGCACCTGCACCCAGTCGAGTCCCTTGGTGCGCCTGATCGCGTCCACCACCGGGTTCAGGCTGTCGCCCACGACTCCGTACAGGCGCTTGACGCCCGCGCGGACGAGGATGTCGACGAACTGTTCGGCGACGTTCTGCTTGGCCATGGCTTCACGAACCCTTCAGTCCCCTTGACGCTCTTGGGGTCCATGAATTCACAGTGCGGGCGCTCACGCCTCCCAAACGGCGGCCGCGGTCCGGTCGTCGGCGTACCCCTTGACCCTGACCTGGATGTCCGCGAGGAACTCCGCGAGGCCGGGCGGACCTGCGTCCGACCATCGCTGGGTGAGGTGTCCCGCGAGGTCGGGCTCGCCGCGCAGCGGCTCGGCGAGGCCCCCGCTGCAGAGCAGCAGGGCGTCACCCGGGCGGGCGACGGAGGCGCGGAAGCGGAACGGCTCGCGGGGCGGCGGCTCCGGGGCGGGCTCGTACGGGCTCGGCGGCGTGATGATGCCCATGTCCATGGTGAGGCGGTCGCCATCGGGGGTCTCCGAAGGCACCGAGCCGAAGCCCACCACGGGGGGTCCCGCGTCGCCCGCGGGGTCCGGGACCCGTGGCTCTATGTCCTGCCACTCCCCGTCACGGAGACGGAAGAGTCCGCCGCCGCCGACGCCGAAGAAGACGCGGGTGCGGCAGTCGGGGTCGGCGGGCAGCAGCAGGCAGCGCAGGGAAGCGGCGTACTCGTCGGGTTCGACGCCGAGGTCGGCGGCCTGCGCGCGGAGCTTGCCGAGGCTGCGGTCGGTGAGGCGGTGCAGGCCGCTCTTCAGGTCGCCGCGCCGGGCGGCCCTGATGTCCTCGGCGAGTCGCTGGTGACTGCGGCCCACGGCACGGCCGATCCACGCACAGGCGTCGGCGGCCGCCCGGTGGGCGCCCGGCGTGGCCCGCGCGCCGGTGGCCATGGCGACCAGGACCAGTGCGCCGTCGCCCGTCCCGAACCGCGCGGTGAGCAGCGAGTCACGGCGCGGCTCGCCCCGGTACCTGGCGGAGTCCCCGCGCACGGAGACCGCCCGCAGGGTGGACGTGCCGTAGCGCGCGCCGTCGAGGACGGTGTCGGCGACCAGGTCCGCCAGGTCGTCGGGGTCGGCGGCGGGCAGCACGGTGGGCTCGGCGTCGTAGGTGGGCGGGCCGTCACCCACATAGGCGACGGCGCGCGGGGGTTCGGCGAGGGTGGGCGCGGGTGGTTCCGGCGCCTGCTCCGGTTCGTCGGTACGTCCAGAGGGCGCCGGGCCCGCGGATTCGTCGGGCGGTCGGGGCGCCGGGACGGCGGTGGTGCGGCTCGGGGCCTGCGCGGGAGGCTTCGGTCCCGCCGGGAAGGTCACAGGGCCTGCCGGAGCCGCCGGGGGTTCCCAGGGGCGGGCGATGGGGCCGGGGGCGGACGGCTCGCGGCGGGCGGACGGCTCGCCCGGAGGGGCCGGCCCCGAACCCGTGAACGGTTCATGGCGGTCGGACGCAGGACGGTCCTCGAACTGGTCGCCGTATACGTCCTGTTGGGCGGTTCCACCCGCAGCATCGGCGCCCCCAGGGGCAGTTCCCGTGGACGACGCGGACACCGCCGATGCGAATCTGTCGTCGAGGGTGTCGGCCACCTGCGCCGGGCCCGTGTCGGGTGCGGAGTCGTCGTACAGCTGACCCCACCAGTCGTCTTCCTGGCCGGAGGCCCCGGTGTACTGCTCCCCCTGCTGGCTCATGCCCCTATTGTCCACCGCACGGGCCGTACGAAAACGGTTCATCCGGAAATTCCGGCCGTCGGGCGACGGATTGAGGACCGCCGGGCGGGCCCACCCCCCACGGGAGGTCCGCCCGGCGGTGTCTATGTGACTAACGCACGTCGTAGGCGCGGGCCACGGTCTGCGTGACGGAACTGTTGTTCGCGTCCGTCAACGGACATCCTCGGCCGGAACCGCGAACACCCCGAACGGCCGGCCGGACTGCCCCACGACCTCGCCGTTCCGCTTCAGCTCCGCGGAGCCGATGTCGCCCAAGCCGCCCTGGATTCCCGCGTGTTCGGCATCGGACCAGAAGCCGGGCACGCCGCGCTCACGGCGATGAGCAGCAGCTTCTTGGCAGGACCGCAGGACGAACCGGCCCAAAGGCCGCATTCACCGCTGCAGTTGGTGCTGCGGTGGCATGACCTTGGCAGAGAGGCGGGTGGTACGGGGATGATGTCCTGGGGCGGGTTTACGCCGTGGCCGTTTTCCGCCACGGAGCCGTCGGAACGGATCCTCGGGGAGGGGCATCGCCGCATGCTGGCTGCGATAGGTCTGGACGAGACACATGAGTCGGCGTACCGGGCACTGGTGGCGGTGGGGGCCGCCGACGTGCCCGATCTCGCGCGGCGGCTGACGCTGGGCGAGCCGGAGACGGTGCACGCGCTGCGCCGCCTTGAGCGGCACGGCCTCGCGGCCCAGGCCTCCGGGAAAGCGGGCCGGTGGGTGGCGGCCCCGCCCGCCGTCGCGCTCGGCGCGCTCCTGACCCAGCAGCGGCACGAGCTGGAGAAGGCGGAGCTGGCGGCGACCCTGCTCGCCGAGGAGTACCGCGCGCAGGCCGCCGAGCCCGCGGTGCACGACCTGGTCGAGGTGGTCACGGGCGCGGGCGCCGTCTCGCAGCGCTTCCTCCAGCTGCAGCTCGGGGCGAGCGACGAGGTGTGCGCCCTGGTGACCGGCAACCCGGTCGTGGTCTCCGGCACGGAGAACGACGCGGAGGAGCAGGCGGCGGGCCGCGGCGTCGCCTACCGCGTGGTGGTCGAGCGCTCGGTCCTCGCGCTCCCCACCGGGCTGCTCGAACTGTCGACGGCGATCGGCCGCAATGAACAGGTGCGGGTCGTGGACCGCGTCCCGACCAAGCTGGTGATCGCCGACGGCTCGCTCGCGATGGTGCCGCTGACCTCGCGCACCGCGGAGCCTGCCGCGCTCGTGGTGCACGCGAGCGGCCTGCTCGAATCCCTGACCGGGCTCTTCGAGGCGGTGTGGCGGGACGCGCTGCCGCTGCGGCTCGGCGAGGGCGGCGACACGGTCACCGAGGACGCCCCGGAGGGCCCCGACGGCGCCGACCTCGAAATCCTCTCCCTGCTGCTCGCGGGCCTGACCGACGCGAGCGTGGCCAAGCAGCTCGATCTGGGCCTGCGGACGGTGCAGCGGCGGGTCAAGCGCCTGATGGAGCTGACGGGCGTGACGACGCGGCTTCAGCTGGGGTGGCATGCGTACGAGCGCGGCTGGGTGGCCCGCTGACGCCTCCGGGGCGACCGTGCGGGGCGGCCTCGACTCTCGCGACCTGCGGTTTTCTCCCGTTTCCTGCACGCTTGGCAGATGGCAGTGTGGGAACTCCTGCTGGTCGCGATGGTGCTGCTGCTCGGCCTGTGCGGAGTGCTTGTGCCCGGGGTTCCGGGGCCGTGGCTGGTGTGGGCCGCGGTCCTGTGGTGGGCGCTCAAGGACGCCTCCGCGGTCGCCTGGGGCGTCCTGGTCGGCGCGACCGTCGCCCTCCTGCTCGCCCAGGGCATCCGCTGGCTGCTGCCACCACGCCGCTTCCGGCAGAGCGGGGCCACCCGCCGCACGGCCGTGTACGCGGGCGGCGGGGCACTCATCGGGTTCTGCGTGCTGCCGGTGATCGGAGCGATACCGGGGTTCATCGGGGGGATCTACCTCGGGGAGCGACTGCGCCTTGGCGGGCACGGCGAGGCGGTGACGGCGACGCGGACGGCCATGCGGGCGGGCGGCTGGAGCGTCCTGACGGAGCTGTTCGCGTGTCTGCTGATCGCGGGGGCGTGGCTGGGGGCGGTGATCTGGGGCTGAGTAGCCGGGGCCGAGCAGTCGGGGCCGAGCAGTCGGGGCCGAGCAGTCGGGGCCGAGCAGTCGGGGCCGAGTAGCCGGGCCGAGCAGTCGGGCCGAGTAGCCGAAATCAGTTCACGTACATGTCCCAGCATCGGATCTCTCACGACTCATTGACGGGATGGCGCACCCTCTCTAGCTTTCAGCGAGGTAAAGCTCCGATGACTCGGGAGGCGCGATGCCAAGGCCCTCCGGAAGAACCGTGCTCGCCACCGGATCGGCGGTCGGCGGCGCGCTGATGGACCGTGCTCGACGACGCCGACCTCGTCTGGCAGCAGCTGCCGAAGACCTGGTACGAGGGCCCCTACCTCGGCAACGGCTTCCTCGGCTCGGGAATCTACGCGGAGCCGGACGCCGCGGCCTCCGCGATCCGCTTCAACATCCAGCACTCCGAGGTGCAGGACCACCGCCCCCGGTTCGGTTCGCTCTTCGGCCTCGCGCGCCTCCCCATCGGCCACTTCACCCTCGGACCCGTCGGCGCCATCACCGGCATCGACTGGCGCCTGCGGCTGCGCGACGCCGAGCTGACCGGCACCCTTGCTCGCCGGCGGGCAGCACGTCACCGCGTGGCGGGAGCGGACCCGCGACGGCGTCCTACCGCAAGAGATGATGGCGACCTGCGGGCCCTGGCTGGAGCCGACCCCCTGGCCCAACACGTGGTGGAACCTGAACGTGCAGCTGGAGTACTGGCTGATCCTTGGCTCGAACCACATCGAACTCGACGCGGTGTCCAGGGCGTTGAGCGAATTCCGGGACAACCTCACCAAGGAGATGGCGGCCCCTTACCGAGCCGACTCCCGAGGTAGGCAACCTCACTTGGGCGCTGCACAACGTCTGGCTGAGCTACCGCCACACGATGGACGAGTCGATCCTGAGGGACGTCCTGTTCCCACTCCTAAGGAAGGCGATCAACTATTACTTGCACTTCCTGGAGCCGGGAGCGGACGGCAGACTGCACCTGCCGGCGACGTACTCGCCCGAGTACGGCGGCAATTCGAAGGACTGCAACTACGACTTGATGCTCCTGAAATGGGGCTGCCGCACGCTCCTCGAAACGGCGGAACTCCTAGGTGTGGACGACGAGTTGGCCCCGCGCCGGCGCGAGGTCGGCAGCAGGCTCGCGGCGTACCCGACCGACGCGAACGGCTACATGATCGGCGCGGACATCCCCTTCGCGAAGTCGCACCGCCACTACTCCCACATGCTCGCGGTGTATCCCCTGTACGAGGTGACGGGCCGCACGGCGGACGAGCGCGCCCTGATCGAGAAGTCCCTGGCCCACTGGGTCGGCTTCGAAGGGGCCCTGCAGGGCTATACGTTCACCGGGGCGGCGTCCATGTCGGCGCTGCCCGGCAAGGGTGAGGACGCGCTGAAGTACCTCGGGCAGCTGATGGCGCGCTTCATCCGGCCCAACACCATGTACAAGGAGTCGGGCCCCGTCATCGAGACCCCGCTGTCCGCGGCGCAGTCCCTGCACGACATGGTCTGCCAGTCCTGGGGCGACATCATCCGCGTCTTCCCCGCGCTGCCCGCGGCGTGGGCGGACCTGGTGGTGCACAACTTCCGTACGCAGGGCGCTTTTCTGCTGAGCGCGGTGCGGGAGGGCGGGGCGACGCGGTGGGTCCGGCTCGTGAGTGAGGCGGGGGCGCCGTGTGTGCTGCGGCACGGGATCTCCGGCGCGGTGGACGTGCGGGACGGGCGTGGCCGTCCGCTGCCGTACGAGGATGTGGGCGGCGGGGCGGTTCGGATCGCCCTCCGCAAGGGCGAGTCGGCCCTTGTCACGGCCAAGGGTGACCGGCCCGATCTGCGGATCGCGCCGGTCGAGCCGCATGCTGCGGCGGCGCGGTGGGGGCTTCCGGGGGACTCCTAGGCCGGGGCGGGGTACGCGTGCGAGGCTCGCCGCATGACCGAATTCAGCGAGGCCGAGCGGGCGTACCTCAAGACTCAGCGGCTTGGGCGGATGGCGACCGTCGATGCGGCGGGGCAGCCGCAGGCGAATCCCGTCGGTTTCTTTCCGCAGGACGACGGGACGATTCTGGTGGGCGGTTATGCGCTGGGGACGACGAAGAAGTGGCGCAATCTGCGGGGGAATCCGAAGGTCTCGCTGGTCGTGGACGACATTGTGAGTGTGCGGCCGTGGAAGGTGCGGGGTGTCGACATCCGCGGCGATGCGGAACTCCTCACGGGGCCGCACGATTTGGGCCCCCACTTCAGCGAGGAACTGATCCGCATCCATCCTCGGCGGATCCATAGCTGGGGGCTGGAGGGGTAGGGGTGGGGTTCCTTTCCCCGACCTCGCCCCTACCCGAATCCTTTCCGGGTGGGCGGGCAGCTGCGGAGATTCGGGTGGGTGGGCGGGAAAGAATCCGCCGCGAAGCGGCGGCCTGACGGGATGCGCTGCCGGGCAATCGGGTGGGTGGGCGGGAAAGATCCGCCGCGGAGCGGCGGGCTTGGGCTGGGTTCACCCCACCCGCAGATGCCACCCCCCGTAGGACCGCCACGGCCTCCACGTGTCCGGCGCCCGCTCCCCCTCCAGCGCCACATCCGGATCGCCCAGCGCCCGCATCCTGATGACCGCCACGGCCCCCGGCTCAACCGGCAGCGCCAGCAGTCCCGCCTCCGCGTCATCCCGGTCCGCCCCGGCGTCCAGCCTGACCCGGCCGTCGGCCAGCGCCGCGGCCAGCACGCCCAGAGGGCCCGGCTCCCCGGCCAGCGCCCCGGGCTCGGGGAAGACATGGGTCAGCGTGCCGCACGGCGCGTCCAGCGCCTTGCCGTGGCGCCGCACGAGCAGTGCCGCCTCCTCCCGCCCCACCAGCGCCCGCACCGCGAGCTCATCGGGATCCGCCGCCCCGGGCGAGCGAAGACCGGGGCGGGCGGCGACCAGCGGGGCAAGGCGCGGGTCGGAGCCGAGGCGCTCGTCCACGGCGTACGGATCCGCGTCCAGGTCGAAGAGCCGGCGCAGCCGCTGCACCGCCGTGGTGAGATCCCGCAGGTCGGTCAGGTGCAGCCGGGTGTCGAGCCAGCCGCCGATCCCGTGGTCGCGCTCCTCCACCGCCGCGATCCCCGTCCCGTACGGCAGCCGCAGCGTACGCCGGTACGTCCGACCGCCCGGCTCACCGACGACCTGCTCGATACCGTCGACCACCTCGCGAGCGAGCAGATCGAAGACGGCGCCCGCCTGGTACGCACCCCGGTAGGCCAGCCGCAGCGGAACACCCGCGGCCGGAGTCGCCCGCCCCGCGGCCCCCCTCCGCGGCGCCGCGTCCCGCAGCGCGGTCGGCGTCATCGCGTACACCGCACGGATGGTGTCGTTGAACTGCCGCACGCTGGCGAACCCCGCGGCGAACGCGATCTCCGTGATCGGCAGGCCCGTGGTCTGCAGCAACACCCGTGCGGTGTGCGCCCGTTGGGCCCGTGCGAGGGCGACGGGTCCCGCGCCGAGCTCGGCGGTGAGCTGCCGCTGCACCTGCCGGGCGCTGTAGCCGAGCCGTACGGCGAGACCGGGGACGCCCTCGCGGTCGACGACGCCGTCACCGATCATGCGCATGGCACGGCCGACGACATCGGCGCGTACGTTCCACTCGGCGGAGCCGGGCACGGCGTCCGGGCGGCAGCGGCGGCAGGCCCGGAAGCCGGAGCCCTGGGCTGCGGCGGCCGTGGTGTAGTAGCGGACGTTCTGCCGTTTGGGGGTGACGGCCGGGCAGCTGGGCCGGCAGTAGATGCCGGTGGTCTCGACGGCGAAGAAGAACTCCCCGTCGAAACGGGCATCGCGGCTGCGTACCGCCTCGTACCTGGTCTCTTCATCGGTATCGATCACGTCATCAAGTGTGCGGCCTCCCCGGCGACCCGGCTGGCGGGAATCGGACATCACGTTGCGCGGGAGGGGAACCCCGGCGGGGCGGTGCGGGGCCCAGGACAGGAC